>JAQVSV010000029.1 GCA_028700325.1 Elusimicrobiaceae bacterium
CCTGGCGGTGCTGTAAGTTACGCCTGTTTTAAAAACCACCCGCCGGCGGGACATGCGTTTATAGTTGCGCGGACGCGACTGGATAAGATCGCTGTTGGAAAAAATTATCTGTTCGCCGCCCAGGCTCCGGATCCGGATTGTTTTTATCCCGATATGCTCGACGGTGCCCATGTAATCGCCGGTTACAATGAAATCGTCGGTTTCGAACGGTTTGTCGAACAGTATCGCGAAATAGGCGAACAGATCGCCAAGCACGGCCTGCGCGGCCAGCGCTACGGCGACGCCGCCGATGCCCATCCCTGTTACCAGCGCCGACACCTTGACGCCCAGATTGTCCAGCAACAGCAGCAGGCCAATGGACCAGACTATGAAATTGACAATATTGAACAGCCCGCCTAATTCCTTGTTGCGTATTTTGCCGTCCGAGGTTTTGAGAAACCGCGCGTCAAAAACATGGCGCAGTATTCTGAGCGTTCCCGTGATAATGAAGAAGGCGAGCAGTATTTTGCCCAATGCCTGGATTGCCGTCAGAACGCCGGCGGGCAGCGTCAGGCAACCGGCCGCCAGCATAAGCACCAGATAGTACAGATAGGGATAGCCGTTATTTTCCAGCACGTCAAGAGCCAGATTGTCCAGCTCGGTTTTTGTGCTGTCCGCCCAGCGTTTCAGGTAAAAGAACAAAGTGTTTTTCAGCAGACGCAAAACCAATGCGCCCGCGGCAAGCAGGCCCAGAAAGACAAGCCAGCTTCTTATTGCGTTTCCGGCAATATGAATGTTGAGCATTTCAGCTCCTTTTGAGCAAACCCGCCAGGCATACGAGCGTGCCGGCCGTCAAATCCCGGTCCGGCCGGCTTTTCCCGAGCCTGTCATTCGGCCTGCGCCGGCGGCAGCAGTTTCAGCGTTTCCGCGCGTCTGTTCTTCATCCAGCAGGTTTCACTGGTGTTGCGGCAGAGCGGTTTTTCCTTTCCGTAGCTGATCGTGATTACGCGTTCCGGCACTATACCCATATAATAATAGTATTTTTTCACGACTTCGGCACGACGCTGCCCCAGCGCAATATTATACTCTATTGTGCCGCGCTGGTCGCAGTTGCCGGCGACCTGAACGGCTGTTTCTTTATGTTCTTTCAGCCATTTGGCGTTTCCGGCCAGAGTATCCATTGCGGCGGCGGTGAGCGCGTCGCTGTCAAATCCGAACTGCACGGTTTTGAGTTCTGGCGTGTCATGCGCGACGTAATTACGCAACGCGGAAACGTCCGGGCCGGAGATGGTCATGGAGGCGATCTTTATGTCTGCCGCGGGGACTGCGTCTGCCGCCGATTTTACGGCTTGCGGCGCAGACGCGGGTTTTGCCTTCTGACTCGCGCATGCGGCGCAGAACAGTGAAACCGCGGCTGATAACGCGGTGTTTAGTATGAGGTTTCTTGTCATTGTTCGCTCCTTGCGATTTTGTTTCCGTATTGGCGGAACGCCGTTCCGATGCCGCGCGCGGACACGCGCCGGGAGCGGGAACATCATTCGGATTGCCCCGCATCTCCCGCCGGCGCCGTGCCTGCGGCGTTGCCGCCTGTTATAGGATAGTACTTGCAGCAATCATCTTAAAAGACGATAATTATTATAAGCAACATCCATAAAAATTATGATACCTGTAAACTATCACCATCTCTACTATTTCTGGACAGTGGCGCGAGCCGGCAGCATAGCGGCCGCGACGCAGCGGCTCTATCTGTCGCAGCCCGCCCTGAGCGGCCAGCTCAGGCAGCTGGAGCGGGCCTGCAACGCCAGCCTGCTGGAGCGTAACCGCAAAGGCGTTTCACTCACCTTCGAGGGCCGTATTGTTTTCGAACGGTGCGAACGGATTTTTTCGGAAGGCGACGAACTGGCTTTCATAATCCGCAACGGGTTCAAAGCTCCGACTGTCCTGCGCGTGGGCGTTCAGCCCAGCCTTTCGCGGGAAGTGCTGCTGCGCGTTCTGGGGTTTGTGCGGCGGATTGACAAATCCTGCCGCACCGCGATCTTTAGCGGAGAAACGGACACGCTGGGGTTGAAGCTCAAGCGTCAGGAGCTGGATTTCATCATCACGAACGAGGATTGCTCCGCCCGGCTCGGGCAGGGCCACAGGAGCCGGCTCGTCGGGCAGTTGCCGGTCTGTTTTGTGGCCAATGGCATTGTGAAGCGTTTGATACGGCAGTTTCCCGCGGATTTGACTAAAACCGTGATGTTACTGCGTCCCACCGGCAACCCGGTGCGCAAGCAGGTGGATCATTATCTGAGCAGGCGCAGGATAAGCGTAAGGGTCGAGGCGGACAGCGACGATGTTGATCTGCTCAGGCGGCTCGCCATGCAGGGAAACGGAGTGGCGGCGCTCAGTGTCATGACCGTGGCCGCGGATATTAAAGCGGGCCGTCTGGCGAGCCTGCATTCCGTCGCGGTGGGGATTAAAGAGCCGATCTGGTTCGCCTGCCCGCATCACACCCGCTCAAATCCCGCGTTGAGGGTTATGACTGATATCCTTATGGATACGTTCAAAATCCCGAAAGCCGCAATAACTTTGTAATCCGGCGCATGGAAACGGTGTTTATTTCGGAGGCTCGGGATACCGGTCCGCCAGCGCGGCGTATAAACTGCGCGCGCCAAGGCTGCGCACAACCATATAAGCTATCAGCGAAGCCAGCATGATGGGCAATAACATGCTGTGATGGCCTGTCAGCTCGAAGATGATGACAAATGAAGTCATCGGCGCCAGTATCGCGCCGGACAGAAATGCGGACATTCCGACAAGCGCGCAGGAACTGATGGGATAATGGAGAACTCTGGCTATTTCCGCGCCGATGCTGGCGCCGATGGAAAGAGAAGGCGCGAAAATTCCGCCCGCCACGCCGGACCAGTAGGTAAGCACGGTCGCGGCGAATTTGGCCAGAGGGAATACCGCCGGGGTGTTGGAGGTGCTGTGGCTGAGATAGTTTTGCGCCGCGCCGTTGCCCGGCCCCAGCACGAATGGGCCGCCCAGCTGCGCGAGCGAAATTACCGCCAGCGCGCATAAAGCCGGGAAAAGATAACGCCAGCGGCTCTGTGCGAATTTGGCGTAAATATCCGCTCCGCTCAAAATGGCTTTTGAAAAGAAATTGCCCGCTACGCCGGCTATGATGCTGATGAAGATGATCGCGGACATCTGAATATTGGGCGGGTCGGGCAGTTTGCCGAAATAGATGTAATCGCCGGTCATCACTTTTGCCGAGAGCGCGGCCACAATGATCGCCATCAGCACATAGTCCTTGATGCTCTCGAAATAGCCGCTCGACAGTTCTTCCAGCGCAAATGTCACTCCGGCCAGCGGAGTATTGAAGGCGGCGGCCAGACCGGCGGCTCCGCCCGCCAGAGCCAGCGATCGCGGGTTCGGCGAGATCGGCAGAACTTTTGCCAGCAACGACATGCATAAAAACAGCGTGCACACCGCGATCTGCACCGTCGGGCCTTCCCGGCCTACCGACGCGCCTCCCCATACGCCTATCAAAATTGACAGGACTTTCACCGCCATTGTCTGCGGAGAGGTCAGCCCGGATATGAAAGACGCGGCGCCCGGCTGGTGCCCGTGCCGCACCACATAAATGGCCTGCGGAATGCCGGAGCCCGCCGCGCCGGGCGCAAACAGCGTGATCAGGGCCACGGCGAGAGAAAACAGCAGCGGCGCCGCTATCAGGCACCACAGACCGATATGGGCATAGTCAAGCCGGTGTGTGTCTACATAAGCGAACGCGCGCATGAACGCCACGCATACTATGCCGGTGACAAAGGCTGAGGCGACATAGGCGGCGAAGGTTATGCCGTAACGGTGTTTTACAAGCCGCAGAGAGTAAGCGTTTATAGTATTTATCACTGTGGGAATTATACAAATTTTGCAGGCGGGAACATGCGCGCTTGACGGTTCGGTTTGCCTGTCGCCCCTGCTGCGCGCTGAAAAACCGCGGAATCCGGCAAATCGGTAAACGCGGCACCGGGCCTGATTGCCGGGCTGAGCCGATCCCGCGCCGGCGGCTTCCGCTCCGGTTTCAATGCCGGCGAGAGTTTCCGTGAGCGGATGAAAAACGCCGCTGCCGGCAAAACCTGCGCGGCGGGAGGAGCGGGCAGTCCTTGCCGGCCGCAGTCGGAAATTTTTCTGTTTTATGAGGCCTGGGTGCGGGAATGCGGACACCGGCCATGCGGTTTTCAGCCGGTTGTGAAAATGCTAATTTGTGATATGCTCAAAAAATGGATTTTCATCACCGCCAACCTCGCCATTCTGTTCTGGCTGGGTTTTAAAGGTTATGAAATCCGCTCGGACAGCTACGAGTACATAAACCATTTTATATACCGGCCGCCGGGCTATCCTCTGCTGCTGGATCTGTTTCGGGCAGTATTCGGCGCCGGTTACCTGTTTTTTGTTTCGTTTTTCCAGATCGCGGCGGTGTTGCTGGTGTCAGCCGCGGTCTGCGCCGAGCTGAAAAGCCGGTTTGTGTTGTCCGATATCCAGTTCGCGGGGCTGTATGCGGTGCTAATACTGCCGCTTTTCAGGACTTCTGTCATTGAAGGCGGAATCGGGAACGCCATTCTTCCTGAAGCGCTGGCGTACTGCGTTTTCATGCTCGCGATGGCGGCGGGCAGCCGGAGCGCGGTTTCAGAAAAATCCCTGATCGGAGCGGCCGCATTGGCGGTGGCGGCTGTTTTGCTCCGTCCGCAGCTGGCGTTTCTTTATCCGGCGGTGGCGGCGGCCATGCTCCGTTATGCGCGCGCGGCCGCAACGCGGCTGAAGGCGGCGGCGCTGTTCGGCGCGTTCGCCTTGTTGTTTCTGACAGGTGCGGCGGCGGAACGGTTTTATCAGCTGGCTGAAAACGGCAGATTTACGAAAGTGTCCGTCGCGCCCCAGCATATCGCGGCGAAACTGCTTTACTTCGCGGACAAGACGGCGTTGCAGTTGCTGCCCGTGCAGGACAGGGCGGTTGCGCTTTCAATCCGGCAGACGCTTGGCCGGAAAAAACTCCTTGCCGCGGACTATCCGGCCGCCAACCCCGCCATAGCGCAGCGCGCCGCATTTAACGACATCTGCTGGGGCACCATGGCCGCGCTGTATCAGCGCGAAGCCTGTATGCCAGGCGACGAGGCCGCGCGGTGTTATCTGAAGCTAAACGCGTTTTCCCGGCGTGTGGTCGGGGTTTTGGGCCCGGAGTACGGAATTAAGGTCGTGTTTGCCGCCGGCTCAGGCGCGCTGCGCCGGGCCAACTGGCTCACGGCGCTTTTCTGCGTGTGTTTTGCGGCGGCGGTTTTTTGGATAAAAAATCCCGCGCTGATATGGTTTTCGGCGCTGTCCGCGCTGGTTTTGCTTGTTAATTGCGCCGCGGTTGAAATTTTTTCCGATGGAGCGAAACGGCTGTACCTTTATTCCGATGCGCTTGAAATGCTGATACCGGCGCTGACCGGCTGTCTTGCGGTCAATAAACTGTTTCCAGAGCGAATGAAAGGGGCGGCCGGTGTTTTGGCGGCCGCTTTTTTCATCGTGGCAGGCGGGCGGGGTTTTGCTCAGACCGGGCCGGCAAATAAAACATATGGCGCGGAGCCGCAGGTTTGCTCCGCAAGCGAAATCGCCGCGCGCCAGTGCCGGTCGGATCTTGTCATTGCCGAGGGGTTTGCAGCGAAGATTTACAAATGTCCGCCTTGTCCGCCCAACGCCTCGTGCAAGCCTTGCATGCGGGATAATGTCGTTATTTCGCAAAATGACATAACGCTGGAAAACCATACGCTCTCCGAACGGGAAACTGTTGTTTTCGTAAACAATCCCGACGGGTTAAGGCCTGGCGTCAGATATAAATTCACGCTGAAACCGGGGTCGGAGGAATCGGGCGCGGAGCTTGTCGCTTTCGAGCAGGCGCCGCAACCCGGGCCCGAACCTTGCGCGGACTGCGGCTCGGGCGGCTGGGAACGGATGAAGCTGAACTGCGGGAACGCAGTCGCCACGAAAGCCGCTTTGAAGAATTGCCTGATGAAATTCAGCTGGTCGTCGGTCGGCGCGGCCACCGCTACGGATGAAATAAAGTCCGGCTATCTTGAGCCTGGCGGGAGCGGCCTGTTGGAGAAACCCGCCCGGAATGCGATAAAAGTTTTCAGTTACCGGCAGTGGGCGGCCGACGAGGCGGGTAACCTGTACCTGCTGGGGCAGCTGGGCTGACCGTTTTGCCGTGGGTATGAAGCGAAGTCTTTTTGTTTCATACATGGCCTTTTGGCCCAGGCGGGCGATTTTATATCTTATTATACTATACTAATGCTTCGGGCGCGGGTTGACCGATACTAATGAGCGAGGAGATATATGGATTATAAAAAGATGCTGGCCGTATTTTTGGGAATCGGAGTTATGCCTGCCGGGTTTGCCCAGTCAGCGCAGAAAAATTCCGCGCGGGCGAATCTGCTGTCCGCTTATGGCGAAAAGAATGTTAAAATCGCCGTTCCGGCGGGAAAGAGCGAAGCCGCGGTCTCTTCCGCCAGAAAACTGACGATCGTTCCCGGCGCTTTGCCGGAAAAACAACCCCGGCGGCTCGACACCAAAGGCCGCGCCCAGTCGCGCGCGATCGAAGTCGTGAACCGGATGTATGTGGCCGCAAAACCGACGGAAAAGGTTCTTTCCGCACAGCTTGCCGTAGCGGCGGCCATATCTGGCAAATCCATAGAAGAACTTAATACCATGTATCTGTGCGCCAGGCCGGACAATAAAATGGCTTCGGTCCTGCTGGCCGCGGGAGCCGCGCTTTCCGGCAGGGAAATCGGCGAGCTGAACTCCTTGTATGTGGCGGCGAAACCTAACGATATGCTCTCCTCCGCGCTGATGGCGATGGGAGCCGCGATTTCCGGGTTGCCGATGGGAGAGGTTAACAGGCTGTATTCGTCCGCGAGGCCCGAGGCGATAGACCTGTCAGCCGCGATGGCAGCCGGCGCCGCCATAGCGGGCATTTCGATGGATGAGTTCAACGCGCTTTATCAGGATGTGAAACCCAAGGACCGGAAGTTTTCGGCTCAGCTGGCGATAGGCGCGGCGATAGCCCGCAAATCGGCGCGGGAAATAAACTACGCTTACGCAAAAGCCCGGCCCACGGAAATTTCCTATTCGGTGCAGCTGGCGGTAGGGTCGGTGATTTCCGGCATGCCGATCGAAAGGCTTAACACCATGTACGCTGACGCGGTGCCTACTGACAAGTCCTTTTCGGCGCAGCTGGCGGCGGGAGCCGCGATGTCCGGTTTCACTATCGCCGATTTAAACTCGATGTACAAACAGGCCAAACCGACCGACAAAGCCACTTCGGTGCAACTGGCCGTAGGGAACGCTCTCGTTGACAGCAAACTTTCCAGGGCCGACAAGGTCAAACGCTGGTTTGTAAGCATGAACGTGCTGTTCGGGTTTCCCGCAAAGCCCGAGCCTTCGCATGAAGAACATCATCCTCACGACGGCCCGCACGGCCCGAATCCCGGTCCGCACCCTGGTCCTCACGGCCCGCATCATTAAATTCTTTCGTTCAGGCAATGAAAAGGCCTCCTGAAAAGGAGACCTTTTTACAGGGTTATTCAAGTGTTTTGAAATTCGGTTAAGCTATAATAATCCTATGAAAATATCCGTCAGATCTGCGTTTGAACAGCCGTCCGCCCAAAGCGAAGCAACCGTGTTTATTGATGTTTTCCGCGCGGCCACCACTTTGTGTTATCTGTTGCGATATGGCGCTGGTGAGGTGGTAGGCGCGCAAGATGCGGCCCGCATCTCGCAGTACCGGAAGAAGGGCTATATTCTTGTGTCGGAAATTATGGCCGGCGGACTGGATAATTCGCCTTCCGCGATACTGGCGCTCAAAGAGCCGCAGGGCAGATTCATCCACAGCACCGGGAATTTTACTGCCGCCGTATTCGCGAATCCGGGGTTTAAGACGGCGATAGCCGCCGCTTTTGTAAATGCCGGTGCGGCGGCGAGGTATTTGCTTGCCCGCCGGTTCGGGAGTGTGGAACTTGTTATGTGCGGCTATTACAAGGCAGGCCTTCCTGCCGTGGAAGATGCCGCCTGCGCGCAAATGCTGTGCCGGCTGCTGCGCGCAGAGGCGTTTTCCCTGGCATCCTGTCTGCCGGAAATAACCCGGGATATCGAAACCCGCAGGAAAAGCGGAATCGCCTATCCGCACGCGTATTGGCGCGATGTGGAGCTTGCGCTGCGCTGCGACACTGCCGAGGTAGTGCCTGTGATAAGGCGGCTGACGCCGGACACAATAGGATTTTTCAAGCATCAGCAATAAAAGGAGCGTGTATGCCGGAATTGATAGAAAAACCCGCGGAGCTGGCCGCGCACGGCTCAAAACCTAAAGTAATACGGGAATATGTCGGGCGTGTTAAGGGCGGAGCGGAAGCTGTCAGCATAGCGCGGATGGTCAGCCCCGGCGGCTGGGAAGAGGAGGGACAGACCCCTGAATTTGACGAATATACCGTGGTTTTGCGTGGCCTGTTGCGTGTCGCTCACAAGGCGGGAGTTATCGAGGCGGCTGCCGGTCAGGCGGTTATCGCCAGAAAGGGCGAATGGGTTCGCTACAGCACACCCGGCGCTGACGGCGCCGAGTACATTGCCGTATGCCTGCCCGCTTTCGCGCCGGAACTGGCGCGACGTGACGAGCAACAGGACGCACAAACAGTTTGAGGAACGGATTTTTCCCGGCTTGAGAAAAAATTTCTTCAGTTCAGAAAATTGTTTATTACCGTAATGCCGGGCTTAAGCGGCGTATTTGATGATTTGCGCGTGTTGAGGAAAAACATATAACCCTGCGGAAACATTTCGCTGAAAAGGTTTATGTTATCCGGCTCGTTTTCAAACCCGCCGATCACCTTGCCGGACTGGCTGGTTTCGCTGAGCACGCGCTTTTTATATGCGATGACATTTTCATCGCGTTCATTGAAATAGATTGCCACGCCCGGAGTGTCGAACGGCAGTTTGTTGGAACGCAGCGCGCTTTCCGTGCCGGGCCGGTGCATGCCGCGGCGGGCGGTGATATACACAATCCGCGCGCCCGACTTGTAAAGCGCGTTGCAATACGCCGGCGCGCCGGCGACCGCTGTTTCACGGGCCAGATATTCGTTTGTCATGATGCGGGCGTTGCTGAATTTGCTGACTGCGGCGATGAACGCGGTGTTGCTGACGCCAAGTGCGGCCATCGTTTCGCGCATGCTCGCTTTTATAACGCGGACATTGCCCAGCGCGGGAGTGATTTTCGCTGTTTCAACAGGATAAGCGGCGGCTGTTTCGGGCTGGCGTATGAAATCTCCGATAATAAGCAGGCGTTTGTAGCGGCTGTCGAAAGTTGTGTCGTCCAAGTCGAATACAACCACGGGAACGGTGTTTTGCGCCGCTTCATCGCGCACACGGGCGACAAGCGCGGACAGCGTCGCTTTGACTTCAGATTTTGTTTGCCCGGCCGCATAGGCGGCGGGCGCCGCAGCCGGATAAAACGGCTGCAGGAGCAATAATGACAGGAACAGCAGTTTCAACAGGGTATTGGCCATAACTCTCCCGTGCGCTGTTTCAAGGTTATCAGAAGTTCGCGGATAGCGCAAGGGTACAAAGGCCTATAAGTTCCGCTGTGGCCGCCGAAATTATATAATTGCTTCAGGCTGTTGCCGGAAGAACCATGCTTCATGGTTTTTTCAGCCGATTGCAACGCAGTTGCTCTGCCAGCTGACTGCCGGAGGAATCATAATGCATGGTTTTTTCAACACGATGTTCTTCGCGTTTTTCGCGCTGTTCCCGATCCTAAACCCGCCCGCGATGGCGCCGATTTTTCTGGAAATGACTTCCGCGGTCAGCGATTCACAGCGGCACC
Source organism: Elusimicrobiaceae bacterium (assembly GCA_028700325.1). NCBI lineage: Bacteria > Pseudomonadati > Elusimicrobiota > Elusimicrobia > Elusimicrobiales > Elusimicrobiaceae > Elusimicrobiaceae bacterium. The sequence goes on from JAQVSV010000029.1 coordinate 9,869, forward strand.
GGCTGGCCGGGCTTATTGGAAAATACACCTTTCTGATGCTGCTGACCGTGTTGCTCGTGGGCGGCTGGCTGCTCAAGCTGTTCGGCATTTCAATCCCGGTTATCCGGATCGCGGGGGGATTGCTTCTGTTTAACACCGCCTGGCGGATGCTCAATGACACGCCGAAACTTTCGGTTTCGGAACAATCCGAGCTGAAAGCGCAGATGACTTCGCACGCTTTTTTTCCGCTGACGCTGCCGGTAACAGCCGGGCCTGGTTCAATCGCTGTTACGCTGACGCTGGTTCCGACCGGTTCGCTGCTGGCCGTCAAAACCTGGGCGACCGCCGCCGCTGCCGCGGGGGGGATAGGGCTGGCCGCGGTGTCGGTTTTCATATTCTACCGCTATGCCGACAGGTTCATCCGGCGGCTGGGGAAAACCGGAGCCCAGACCATTTCAAAAGTGTCCGCATTCATTCTGCTGGCAATCGGCGTGCAGATTATCTGGGACGGTATCCGCGGACTTATCCTGTCAATTTAGCTAAATTGGCTTTTTCGTCTGCGGTTTCCATTGTACTGACTTGATATTCTTGATATTATTAAACAATGCGCTTTGACACGGCAGGCTGATGACGCTTTCCTTCTCCGAAGTTGAAAAAGAACTGCTTGCCCGCGCCGATTCAAAACGGCTGGCGGGCATGGCGCGTTACGGCATTACAGCAAAAAACGCGTTGGGTGTTTCGATGCCGGAAATACGCGCGCTGGCGCGCCGCACGGGGCGCAATGCCGCGCTGGCGCGGCAATTATGGGCGAGCGGAGTGCATGAAATGAGGATACTCGCCGGACTGGTGCATGTGCCCGGCGAATTTTCCGGGCTGGAGGCGGATGCGTGGTGCGCGGATTTCCATTCATGGGACGTGTGCGACCAGACTTGCCTCAACCTTGTGCGCCACACCCCCTTCGCCCGGGCAAAAACCGCGCAGTGGGCAGAGGACGAGCGCGAGTTCGTGCGGCGGGCGGGTTTTTCGCTCATGGCGGTTCTTGCCGTGCATGACAAGGCCGCCGCTGATGCTGAGTTTGTCAGGTGCCTGTCTGTGATATGCCGTTACTGCGGCGATGAGCGCAATATGGTGAAAAAAGCGGTTAACTGGGCGCTGCGGCAGATCGGAAAGCGCAACGCCGCGCTTAATGCGCACGCCATTGAGGCCGCCCGCGCCATGCTGCGGCTGCAATCACGGGCCGGCAACTGGATCGCGCGCGACGCGCTGCGCGAACTTTGTTCGGAGTCTGTTGCCCGCCGGCTGAAAAAGGCGTGACTGTAGTCACGCCGCGCCGCCCCGGCGGTTTGTTAAAATATAAGGAACTAAATAAGCGGAGTTTTTATGGCCGAGAAAATAATCGTCAAACCGGATCCGGATCTGATAGATCTCATTCCGGGGTATCTCAGAAACCGCAGGACCGATGTCGTGGAACTGAAAAAAGCGTTTGCCGCCAAGGATTTTCCGCATATACGTTCTATCGGGCACAGCATCAAGGGATCCGGCGCGGGTTACGGGTTTGACGGACTCACCCTGCTTGGCGCGGAACTGGAAACCGCGGCCAGGGACAACAGCGAGGCGGCGGTGCTGGCCAAGATCGCGGAGCTGGAAAATTATCTGCTGAATGTGGAAATAGCTTCTTAACACGCAAGTCATGACGGAAACAGCGCAAAAAACCATTTTGATCATTGATGACGACCAGGATATACTGGAACTCGTCCGGCTGTTTCTTGGCAAGGAAAACTATCGCGTAATAACGATGTCCGGGCCGGAAGGGGCGCTGGAAAAAGTAAGGGCCGTCGTGCCGGACCTGATTCTGCTTGACATCATGATGCCCGGCACCAACGGCTACAACGTTTGCGCCGATATCCAGAAAAACAGCGGCCTGGCCGATATCCCGGTGGTGTTCATAAGCGCGCTTTCCGGCGAGGAGGACCGCGCCCGCGCTTTTACCGTGGGCGGGGTCGGCTATCTGCCAAAGCCGATTACAAAAAAGAAACTGCTGGAAGCCGTCAGCTACCATATCAAGAAGGCTGAAGAATGGCAGAAAATAGCGAAAAGCTCGGTTGACCAGAAACGGCAGGACGCTACCAAGCGGCTGGCCACCGACTTTGTTTCTTTCAAAGATTTTCTGATAGACCGGTTCGGCGTGACTGACTCGCAGGCCGGGCAGATCCTGCCTCTGCGGTGGGACGAGGTCTATTCGATTTCCCTTATCACGCATAACGACGAGCGCGCCATTTCGCGCGCCATGGCGGATTACACCGGCTACGAATATATCCCGATCATCAACCCTGACGATATCAAGCTGGGCATGCTGCCCATTTCGTTCTGCCGCAGCAACTCGGTGCTGATCATAAGCGAAGGCGTGAAAGATGACGACGACGAGGAACTGGTGTCCGCCGCCATCAGCAATCCGTTCAACACCGAGCTGACGGAACTGCTGCGCTCCAATATCTCCAGCCTGAGCCGGATTTTGGTGACGGAGCCGGAAAACATCCGCTCGCTGTTAAACCTTGATTCGGGCGAAGTGTCTTCGAACCTCACTATTGAAAGCGCGAAGGCCGCTTCACATATCGTGACCGGGGGGAACCCGGAAGATATTGAAAAAAAGCCCGTGCTCTATATTTCGGACCGGATTCTGGAGTCCGCAGTCAAGGAGCGCGCCAGCGATATTCATATAGAGCCGAAGGAAACCTCCGTCACGGTGCGTTTCCGCGTGGATGGCGATCTGCATGATTTTTTTAAATTGAAACCCATGACGGGCGCGATGGTGGTGTCGCGGTTCAAGGCTTTGTCCGGCATGGATATCAGCGACCGCCGGCGTCCGCAGGACGGGTCGTTCAAAATCATTGTAGAGCACCGGGAATATATACTGCGTCTGGCCACCACGTCAACGCTGTTCGGCGAAAGCCTGGTCGTGCGCGTTGTCGAGCCGGGCGCGAAAGCGGTCAGTCTTATCGAGCGCGGAATGAATCTGCGGCAGGAGCAGGATCTGATGGAACTGGCCCGCCGCAACAGCGGACTGATCATGATGGTCGGTCCCACCGGATCAGGTAAAACCACCACTATTTTCAGTTTGCTGGCCAATATGGACACGCAGTCCCGCAGCCTTATTTCCGTAGAAGACCCGATCGAATACCGCATTCCCAACGCCAAACAGCATCAGGTCAATGAAAAGGCCGGCGTTACGTTTGAGGCTTTGCTGAAATCTTCCGTCCGGCAGGATCCCGACATTCTGTTTATCGGCGAAATCCGCGACAAGGCGTCGGCTAAAATCGCCATTGATTTCGCCAGCACGGCGCATCTGGCAATTTCCACCATTCATACGCCCAACGCCACGAGCGCGATTTTCCGGCTGGAACGGCTGGGTATTGAACGGGACGTGCTGTCCGTCACCATTATAGGCATTGTGGCGCAGCGGCTGCTCAAGCGGCTGTGCCCGCATTGCCGCAAGCTCAAACCGATGAGTTCGGAGCAGATATCGTTTTTGAAACTTTTCAGCGACAAGGAAATCACCGAGTCGGCTCATCCGGTGGGCTGTTACCGCTGCAATAATACGGGGTATCTGGGCCGGATGGGCGTGTTCGAGATAATCAAATTCGACCCCGATATCACGGAGATGATCCGCAATGGCGTTACAATAAGCGAACTGCGCCGGATAATCGGCCAGCAGCGCAAGTACCAGCTGATAGGCGAAAGCGCTATCGAAAAACTGCAGAATTTCGAATGTTCGTTCCAGCAGGTTTACGACAAGATTCTGGTTGAAGAAATTATTTACCAGCCGGCGGTTTCGCCCGTCGAGGGACTGGCTTCGCTGGAACCGGAACAGCTTGACTACGAGGGCTATTCACCGCCGGAAGAGGGGCTGGCCGCGCCCGATCCGGGGGTGGTGATTCAGAAGGTGCTTTCGAACAAGGGCGGCGTTCCCGCCCGCAGGCAGGATGCTCCGGCCGCGCCGCAGTCGGATGAAAAACCGGCGCCCGAAAAGGCCGGAGCTCCCCAGTCCGACCCGCTGCCTGTGCAGCGGCAGCAGGAGGCTGACGGCAATGCCGCAGGCGCGCAGGCTGTTCCGGCTGCGGACACGCCCTTTGCGCCGCCTTCCGCGGTACCGCCTGCCGCACAGGCGCCCGTGGCGGCTACTCCGGTTGTCTTGCCGGGGCCGCTCGCCAGTCCGATAAAAGTGCCGGAGTTCGCCGCGCCTGTCACGATAGTGGGGCAGGACCAGATGACTTTCGCGCCGGCCCGCAAGTATGTCGAGCCGGGCGGCGGAGGAAATTCCGAGGCGCGCAAACCGTCGGTGCTGTTTGTGGACGACGACCCGGACATGCGGCTTTTAATCGGCCGTATTTTGCAGAATAACGGCTACGCCGTCACCGCTTCCACCGACGGGGCGGACGCGCTTTTCCATATCGCCAAGGAAAATTTCGACCTTATCATAGCCGATATCGAAATGCCTACGCTTAACGGGCTGGCTTTTGCGTCCATCATACAGGATAAAGGCATCAGGGTGCCGCTGATTTTTCTGACTTCGCATAACCGGCAGGAATCGGAAAGCAAGGCGTTTTCGCTGGGCGCGGAGGATTTTATCCAGAAGCCGGTTCAGAAGGAAGTGTTTCTGATGCGGATCGCCCGCGCGCTGCGCCGCCGGGTCGAAGCATGATTTCCCGGTTCGGTTCCTGAAAACAAAAACGCGCCGTTTTCACGGCGCGTTTTTTTTAATATCCGGCGATTTGCGGCGATCCGTTTCCTGCCCTGCGGCTGACCGGCCGGCCCTGCGGCGGAGTGAAAACAACTCAACCGCGCGCGGGTGGCAAACGGTTTCTTAAGGCGAAAGAACCAGCCCGGCAAACCGGAGGTGTCTTCATTTTTGCGTGAAGAAGGCGCTGAAAGCGCGCAGGCACCGGTCCGCCGAAGTGAATACCGCCAGCCCTTCCTTTGCCATCGCCTGCCGGTACGGTCCGTACAGATCGCCCGCCGCGGCGCAGAATGCCACGGGCGTTTTGTACCTGCGCGCCAGTTCGCCCAGTTTGGCCGGCAATCCGTCTTTCGAGCCGAATCCTTCGGACGGGATGCTTTTCATCACAACCGTCAGCGGTACCGGCGAGATAATCATGGCGTCGTACTCGCCGGAAGCGAGCACCGCTTCGGCGATGCCGGAAAGCACGAAATCAGGGCCCATGGGCGTAACGTCCATCGGATTATTCACATCAACAATGCCGTCAATCTTTCCCGCCCGCAGCAGCTCCGCAAGTTTGGCTTTCAACCCGTCCGACGGATAGACCGGTTTGAGATAACTGCCCGGTTTTATGTTGTCAGCCATCGCGGCGGATTCAAACCCGGCGTTGCTTAAAATAAACAGCCGGCCCGTGCCGCGCCCGTGCGCGGCGTAACCGGCGCACATCTGCGCGTAGTCTTCAAATTCCTCAAGTGTGTCGGCTACAAACGCGCCCGCCTGCTCCAGCAGGTATTTTGCCACCGTGAAACTGCCCGCGATCGAGGCGGTGTGGCCCATGACGGCTTTCTGGCCGGTGGGGGTTCTGCCCGCTTTGTAGACCGCCACTTTCTTGCCGTCTTTAACAGCTCCGGCCACGGTTTCAGCAAGCCGCAGCCCGTCGCCGGGTTTGAGCCCTTCCATATAAAGAAGGATCGCTTTTATCTCCGGATCCTGCGCGGCGGCGCGCGCGTAATCTGGCACGGTGACGTCCATCTGGTTGCCTACGGTAACGCAGTACTCGGGCCGGAACTCCGGGTATTTGCTGGTTACCGTAATGACAAAAGCGCCGCTCTGGCTTATGAACGCGGTTTTTGCGTGGCCGGGCGTGGAACCCAGCGGCGGCGTCATTTTTTCTTTCGGGATGAACAGCGTGTTCACTTTCGACGGGTTCGACACGATCCCCAGCGAATTGCCCCCGCTGAGCGCGAAATCGGGATTTATCTGCCGCGCTTTGGCGATCATTTCAAGCACTTCGTCCTTGACGCGTTCCGTGCCTTCTTTCTCGCCCATGCCGCCGCTGATAAGCACCAGCCCGTTGATCTTGCCCGATGCGCCCGCCTCCTCCAGCAGTTTCGGCACCGCCGCGCCCGGCACGGCGACCACAAGCATGTCAATCTGTTCGGGAAAATCCGCGCAGGAGCGATAGCATTTGACACCGTCAATCTCGCCGTTATAGTCTTTGAGAATATACAGGTGTTCTTTCGGAAAGCCCGCGCCGAATACGTTATTCAGAATTATGCGGGCCATATTCATCTTGCTTTCGCTTACGCCCGCAACCGCCACGGTCCCGGGTTTAAGCAGGGACCAGACTCCTTTTTCGGTCGGCACGTTGCGCGCGGGTTCCGCTTCGCCGGCCGGCTTGAACCGCAAAACGCCGTCGAGCGCGACGAGCCGCCCGCCGGAAACCGCAAGCGGATTGACTTCCACCTCGTCAATGATCCAGTCGCCGTGATTGCCGTCGAACCGGCGCATGAGCGCGGCGAACGCGGTGATCCACTCCGCTATGGCCTTGTCATCGGCGAGGCGTTTGCCGCCGCGCACTTCGCCGGCGGCGTATTTCCAGATCCAGGCCGATTTGACAAAGGCCTGTGTTTCATCGGGCGTGTTCAGCGCGTAGGCCGACGCGATCGCCGGCGAAGTGCCGGGTTTCAGCATTTTTGTCAGGCCTTCCGCGTCGGTTCCGCCGACTCCGAGCGTGAGAATCGGGCCGAAACCGGAGTCCATCCGCGCGCCGAGCATCAGTTCCTGCCCCAGCGCGAAAACGGCGTGCTCGACATATTCGGAAATCATTATGCCTTCCGCGTCAGGGAACTTCGCTTTCATTTCCGCCATTACGGCAACAGCGTCGGTTTTAGCGCAGATTCTCACGCCGCCCGATTCCGTTTTATGCAGGGTTTTGGCGGAGGAGATTTTTATGACCGCTTTTTCACCCGGCAGTCCGGCTATGAAACTGTCGCCGGTGTCCGACATCGGCAGCACCGCCTGTTTCGGCGTGCCGAGCCGCAGCGCGTTAAATACCGCATACACTTCCGCTTCGGAAAGCGAGCGGCGTCCTTCGCCGAACGCTTTGTCAAAAATTGCCGATACCGCTTTCATCATGCCTCCAGTTTGGCCGCGTGTTCCCGGCCCATGTCAAACGCGCGCAGATTCATTTCCACGACCGCCGCGCCTTTGGCGGCGAACACTTTTTCTATGCCTTTGCGGATTGCGGCGGGCTTGAGCCCGATGAAGTCCGCCGCCGCGCCCAATACCGCCACGTTCTGGGCGCGCGTGCTGCCGGCGTCTTTGGCCACGGCTTCCGCGTCTATGGTGTAAACGGTTCTGCCTGCGCGGCGCAGCTGGTCCAAAACAGTGTCCATGGCGGGATAGTCCGGGATGTTTTTTACCGGAGCAAGCGCGGTCACCACGGTTCCTGTTTCCGACAGGTAGTTCATTTTCCGCAAAGCCTCAAGCGGCTCCAGGCTTATCAGCAGGTCGGCCCGGCCTGTGGCGATAAGGTCGCAATGGATAGCTTTGTCCGACAGGCGGACCTGCGTTTCCACCGCGCCGCCGCGCTGGCTCATGCCGTGCACTTCGGACTGGCGGAAATTGAGGCCCTGTTCTATAGCCGCGTCCGCTATCATGACCGCCACCGCTATGGTGCCCTGCCCGCCCACTCCGGCCAGAATAATGTCTTTTTTCATGCTGTTCTCCGTTTCCCGATGATCTGGATGCATTCCCGCTCGGCGATGATAACGGACAGGCCGGCATAATCCAGCTCTGCGCCGATCAGCGCGGCGTTCTCCCCGCGTTTTGCGGGAAGCGGACTGATCTTTTTCAAATGCGCCGGATCAACGCCCAGCCCGGCCACTACGGAATGAAGTTTCGCGCCGTTGGCAAGGCTGTCCTGCGCGCCGGTCATGGCGGTGGTGCCGTTGTCGAGAATGATCAGTGTCATCGGCGTGTTTTCGCGTGCCGCGCCAAGCAGCGAGGTAAGCCCCGAATGTTCAAAGGTGCCGTCACCGAGCACGGCCACCGGGTACTTCAGCCCGCCCTGCGCCGCGCCCTTGGCCATGCCGACGCTAGCGCCCATCTCCACGCAGGAGTTTATGGCGTTAAGAGGGGGCAGCGCGCCGAGAGTGTAGCAGCCGATATCGGAAAAAACCCGCGCCGGCTGGCGCGTTTCAAGCGCGTCATTGAGTGCCGTGAACGTATCAATATGAGGACAGCCGGGGCACAGTTTCGGCGGACGAGCCGGGATAGTCACGGAAACCTGTTTTGTCTGCGGCTTCGCCGCGTTTAAGAACCGGGCGACGCAGTCTATGGCGCGGTCGGGGTCGAGCTCGCCTGTTTCGCCGATAAAGCCGTCCAGTCGTCCGCGCACGGCGGGCCCTGCGCCCGCAAGGCCGTTGATGCGTTCCTCAACGAACGGATAGCCGTCCTCGAACAGCATGACTTCGCTCTTGCCTTCAAGGAATTTCGCGAGCAGTTTCGGCGGGATCGGATGAAATCCCAGCCGCAGCACGTCTACGGCGATGCCGAGGATCTCAAAGGCTTCCATAATATAATTGTGTCCGGTGCCGCAGACGATTATGCCTTTGGTTTTGTCGGCCGGGTTCGCCGCGGGCTGGATTTTGTTCCAGCGGCAGTTTTCCGCGTATTCGCCCAGCCGTCTGTAGCGGTTGAGCGCGGCGGGGTAGAGCCGGCGCGCGTGCGCAGGCAGAATAACCCATTTGTCGGGATCGTCGGCTATGCCGAGCCCGTTATTTTCATCGGGGGGCTGGCAGGCCACCACCGCGCGGCTGTGCGCGATGCGGGTGACGAGCCGCATTAAAACGGGCGTCTCGAAATCTTCGCTGAGCTTGAACGCTTCGCGGGTCATATCGTATGCCTGCTGCTGTGTCGCGGGTTCGTAACAGGGCACCTTTGCGAAAGAGGCGTAGTAGCGGCTGTCCTGCTCATCCTGAGAGGAATGCATGCCGGGATCATCGGCCACGGCGGCTATCAGCCCGCCGTGCGCCCCGATCACGCCGGAACAGACGAATGGATCCGCCGCGACGTTAAGCCCCACATGTTTCATCGTCACGATCGCGCGTTTGCCTACATAGGACATGCCGAGCGCTTCCTCGAACGCCACTTTTTCGTTGCCGGACCATATGGCGCTGTAGCCGTATTCCGACGCGTGTTTTTCAAGATATTCGAAAATTTCCGTTGACGGCGTGCCCGGGTATCCGAACGCGCCTCCCAAACCAGCGTCGGCGGCCGCCTGACCGACCGCTTCATCGCCCAGCAAAAGCATTTTTTTCATTTGCGCTCCGTACCTGTCCATTCCTGATTTCGATAATACCCAGCTTAACTGATTTTACCTTGCGCGCAAGGCTTTGGCATTGTTTTGCGTCAATAATGCCCGCGCCCAGGCTCAGGCAGTCGCTTGCGGCCGCGCCGAGCGCGAATTCCGCGCATTTGCGCCGGGTTTTCCCGGCGGCGAACGAGTACAGCAGGCCCGCCATGCACGAATCGCCGGCGCCGACCGGCGTTACAACGGTGACGGGCGGCGGGCAGAATTTCCATAACTGGCCGTCTGAAACAGCCAGTGTCGGGCCCGGGCCGTCGGTCACCATGATATGGCGGGTGCCATTTTTGCTGGCTTGCGCGTATAGCACGCCCAGATTTTCAGCAGTGAACGGGCGCCGCGCCATGAATTCGAATTCTTCGCGGTTAATCCTGATGAGGTCGGGCCCGGCCTTCACAATGGCGCGCAGCGGCGCGCCGCTGGTGTCTGCCGCGCACGCTATGTTTTTTGTTCTGGCTATGGCGATAAGCTGATTGAAAAACGATACCGGCAGGCCGGGCATCAGCCGGCCGCAGAAGGCCGCGAGATCACAATTGCCGAGCGCGGCGGTGTAGCGGCGCACAAAAAGATCGCGTGCCTGCCGCGGCACGGGCGAGCCTTCTTCGTTGAAATCCGTGGAAACGCCGTTTGTGTCCGCTATTGAATAGCAGACCCGGCTTTCGCCCGGCGAAAAAGGCACGCAGATGGAATTGAATCCATCTTTTGTCAGCACTTCCGTTATCCACCTGCCGTTATGTCCGGCCACAAAGCCCATGAGCGCCGCCGGCGCGCCAAGCGTCTGCAGGGCGCGTGCCACATTGACGCCTTTTCCGCCGGGCATGGTTTTCACGTTTTTCATACGGTAGACCCGGCCCCGCTCCAAAGAATCTATCACGGCGGTTTTGTCTATCGCGAAATTGAGATTGACCACAAGAATCCTTTTCATGTTTTCAAATTTAGCATTTTTTGCGAACAGCCACATTCGCACGCCGGTTAATATTTTGTAATATTGCAATTAGATTATATTGCGGGAACGTGATTCTTATGCTCTTGAAAAAAAATAAAATATTTCCGCTGGTACTGTGCGGCTTTATGGCTGTTTTCGCGGCGTGCGCCTCATCCGGAAAGAAACCCGATAACGGGGTTAACTTCATTCCGTCGCTGGAGCGGGCGCTGGAAATAATGGGCCAGACAAAAGGCGGACATGAGCTGGCGGATTATCTGTGGGACCATCCGGTTCCCGTAACATACGCGCAGCTCGCAGGGCCGTGGCCGAAGTATGACCCTGTCATCAAACAGATTTTCCTGCCGCGCGATATTAAGGAAAACGATTATCTCGTGATGCTGGCGCTGGCGCGCGCGATTGAGGTTTACCGGATTTGCGATACGCTCGGACTTGACGAGATTATCGTGGAGACCGAACAGATAGCGGCTTTGGGCGAAATGGAACTCGCCATTGAAGTGGGCCTTAAGGAACGCGAAGGCGAAGATTCCCTGCCCGGACAGAAGCTGCTCGACGAATTCTGTTCCTTCATGGTCGAGGGCGCTGACGGGCTGACGGATAAAGTCAGAGGCGATTGCCTCGCGCTGCATCCCGAATATAACCGGCCTTACAAAAGTGTGGACGCATATGAAAAATGGCTCCGGCAGACGAAAGAGGCGCTGGACGGAGGCACTTTAAACCAGCTTATGCTCAAACGCGACCGCGATCTTGTGCGGCGCGGCGAAATTACTACCGCCGACGCAGACAAGAACGCTTCCGCTTTTGCGTCCCTTGAGCCGCGCCAGATTTACCGCCAGTACAACGACATGTATATTCAGGGCATGGAAAAAATGGGCAGGCTCAAACGGCTGTATCAAAAGCGCATTTCACGGGACAAATCGTGGAGGAAAAAGAACGAGGCCGCGATTTCAAGGCAGTTGTCCAGAACCAGATACTGCGGCACGTTCGTACGGGTTGAGGATTATCACGTTCCCGGTCAGGACTGATTTTTTGCGTCCGTGTTCCGCTTGGCGTGCGCGGTTTGATGGAATCACGAGGTTATTGCGTTGTATAAAAAGAACCGCCCGGCAAGGGCGGTTTTTTTATAAATTCCGCTCACCAAAACCCGGCGCTGGCTGGCACGACATAATGATTGCCGGCATGGCATAGCTCAAGCAGAGGGATGAAGTGTGTAACCCTGCTCAAGCAGGACAAACGAAGTCTGGACCAAAAAACTCCCCCCGGCTTATGCCGGGGGGACTTTCACTACAGAGAGGCAGGGGTTCAAGATATTTTTTCCTGCATTTTCCGCAGAAACGAGGTTATCTGCTCGATGTTTTCATACGGCAGGCGAATGCCGCGTTTTGTCCAGCCTTTATAGGAAATGTCATCCTGCCATTCGCGCAGGTCTATGCCGGTGGAATCACGGTAAATGGTAATGCGCGCCACCACGGACAGGCCCGGACGTTTCGCGAATTTGCCGAGTTCTTTTTCCTCCAGAGCCTGGGGTTCCTTAGGCAAGGCGTCGAGCGCGCTGAGCACGCCGACGACTATTTCCCTGCTCATCGTTATGCCGGAACGGGTGGGCCCGTTATAGGAATCCCGTTTCAGGTATTTCCGGATGGACGCATACTTATGGCCCCGGTATTCATCAATTGAAAATCTTATTTCGGAACCTTCCGTGGCAGGAAGAACGCCAATCTCCTCAAGTACTTTAAATCCGCCTGACAGCATAGATTCTCCTTGAAACAATTCCATTTAAAGCCTGATATATTATATACATATCGGCGCGCAAATGTCAACATATGCGCAACCGCATAAAAACCCGGAGACTTCCGGTTTCAAGCCAATATTGCTAGACTTTTTTTATGAAAGTGATTATACTCGGCTCGGGCGGTTTCTATCCCGACGTGACCGGCGAAGCCGTCCGTAATCCGGCCGGCTATGCCGTGGACGCCGGAGCGGGTGTGCTGGTATTTGATCTCGGATTCGGCAACGTAAGACAGCTGGCGCGGGCCGGCATTGAACTGAGCCGGATAAGCCATGTGTTCCTTTCCCATTTTCACCCGGATCATTGGGGCGATTTGCCCGCGCTTCTGTTCGCCTACCGTTATAATGCAAAGCCGTTAAACGGCCGTTTGACTATAGCCGGCCCTGCGGGGCTGTCCGCGCTGGTTGCTAGGATACGGGCCGTTTCGCCCGGATATTTCGACGTGTCAGGCTATGCCGAGGAAGTTATTGAACTGGAACCGGGCCGGGAGTTTGTGGCGGGCGCGTGCCGCGTCGGCTGTATGAAAGTGGAGCATGGCGCGCAATCGCTGGCCTATAAAATCCGCGGTCCGCATGAGGGGGAAACGGTGTGTTACACCGGCGACGCCATGTTTAGCGCCGAACTCAGGAATTTCTGCGCCAGGGCGGAGCTTGTTATCGCTGATGCAGGCTGCGCCGGCTGTCCGCCCGGCAGCCCGCATATGACTCCGGCGGAAGCCGTTTCGCTGTCCGATACGGCCTGTGTCTGCCTGTCGCATCTTTGCGGCCGGTCGGCGGAACAGGCGGAAGAATTGGCCGGCGGCCGGATTTTTGCCGCACGGGATCTGCAGGTGATAGATCTTCCGCTGCTTTGACCGGTCTGATGCCGGCGGGCAAATAGTTACGCGCTTTCGCCATGTTTTTTATATAATCAATGATAAGATGTTTGCGAACCACTTATGAACATGCCTAATGCTGAAGCTGAAAAAGATCCCATTGTAGGGCTGGATTTTGCCGGCTGCCAGATTGTCAAAAAACTCGGCGCAGGCGCGATGGGCACTGTGTATCTTGGTCATCATCCC
>JAQVSV010000030.1 GCA_028700325.1 Elusimicrobiaceae bacterium
GTTGCAACAGCAATCTGATGCACCGGCTCGCTGGTGGCAAGTCCGATTATCAGGTCCAGCATTTTTTCCAGCAAGTCCATGGCAATCAACAACTGTTTCCGCGCCAAAATGGCGCAGAGCAATAGCCCTGCCCCCAGATAAAAAACCATCTCGGTGTTGAGCCAGTAGGAAATATAAAGCAAAAACGTCCAACCCAGAATCGATAGCGAGAGCGCGTTGGCGATTGTATAAGTCATCCTGATATTCAGCCGCTGTATTAGCTTGAGGGCGAATCGCGTAACTGTCATTGTGACAAGCAGTAAAATTATATGGCTGAAATAGCGGGCTATAGCGATAGCGGTGGGAATGATGCCTATGGCGGCGCAAATCCATACGATAAAAATAGAAACATAGTTTTGCCGGATAATGGGTATATCGGCAATGGCTCCACCGAAGTACATAACCCCTGTTGCCAGCGTGATGTAAATTGTCAGCCGCAATGCGTACTTGGAAAATATTCCCGCGCTGTCTGACGCGGAAGAATTTGTATACGCCTTCAGGAAAAATGCATGATAGCGATTGCACAAACCAATTAATCCTGCCGGAGCGTATTTGAACAGCGAATCCTCAATCGCAGACATATTTCTCATAAGATAGGGAAATATGAATGTTGTGAGCATTGCTGTTGCCACCATTATGCCGTAGAGCCACTCTTGCGTCAAACCGCCTGCGGCTCCCGCTGCCGCGAGTATGAATGAAAACTCGCCTATTTGCGCACTGCTTAATCCCACTTTTATAGCCATGCGTAAGTCATAACCGGCGATTACCGAAGCGATTATGCCCCAGAAGCTCCGCCCGATAATCGTTATAAACAGGATAAGCGTAACCGGCAGCCAGTTCGATATTACGCTGCGCGGGTCCACCAGCATCCCGGCTGCGACAAAAAACAATGCGCTGAACATGTCTTGCAACGGAGTGGTCCAATTATCTATTTCATCCCTATGCGGCGAAGCCGCTACGATAGCGCCCATAAGAAAAGTGCCGAGCGCGATGGAAAAATTAAAATGTGCCGCGATGAATGCGCCCGCAAAACATAATCCAAGAGCGGAAATGCCCGTCAATTCCCTGTTTCGCAGGTTGGCTACCGCGTCAAGTATTTTCGGGACCAGCATCAATCCAAGCGTCAAAAAGAGCAGTATGAAAAATATTATTTTTATGAAGGTCAACGTTGTGGCTGAAGCTAGGCTCGCGGATTGCGCGCTGAAGCCGGAAACAACGGACAGTATTATCATGGCGATGATATCGTCGCATATCATCAGGCCAAATACCGCCCGCGCAAAGGTTTCCTGCGTTACTTTGAGGTCAAAAAATACTTTAGCTATAATAGTGCTGCCGCTTATAGATAGAATCGCACCCAGCAGCAGACTGCTTGGCAGCGACCAGCCCAACAGTTTTCCGGCCAGTAAACCTGTCAGCAGCATGCCTCCTACCACTATAATCGCGGTAATGGCCGCAGGCATACCGGCCTTGCGCAACCGAGGCAAGTTGAATTCCAATCCCAGTGAAAACATCAAAAAGACCAGGCCCAGCTCCGATATTGAGCGGATGGACGCGATATCAGTCACAAGGGAAAACGGCGGGGTATAAGGGCCTATTATCAGGCCGGCAAACAGATAACCTATTATAGATGGCTGGCGCAAACGATGGCACGCATACATGACAATGGTTGCTATTGTCATGATTATCGCCAAATCTTTCAGAAGAAAACTCGCGTGCATAATTTACATTATACAAAAGAAAAAAAATAAGGCCTTGCTGAAAATCACTACGTTATTTGGCTTCGCGCGAGAAACAGGTGGTTATTACTAGAGAATAGGGACATGACGGCTAAAAAAATCGGGTTCTTATATCGTCCTGCTCGGGCCACCATTCAGGTCCCATAGCTAGAACCGGAACTCGACGGAGAAGGTTCTATCTATCGTACTGCTCGGGGAGTACACAAATTTAAATGCCTCCGAAAGGAGGCTTTTTAATTTGTTCCGGGCGCTGGTTTCCTAACAGCTTGGCGGTACCGGCATTGCCTCGCCGTAAGGCTCGGTCTCGGCACGCAAACTGCTTTGCGCGGAAAGGCGGACCGTTGTCACACTGTGTGCGGCTGACTGCCAGCGCTGCTTCTGATACCCGCTGTTGGAGCTGGGGTTCATTGTTTGTATGATATTGTTGTGCCGCGCAAGTCCGCGTCATGCCGGTTGTTTATTACAGGAGGGAGTCCGCTAATGAAAAAAATATTATATCTGACGGCCGCATTGCTGTGCGCGGTATCGGCCGCGGCGGTTGCGGCAGAGGCGGAGCCGGTTATCGCGCGCCAGACAGTCGCGCAGACCGTCGCCGCGCTTAAGGAGAAATTCCCGGATCAGGCGGACCGGATTGCAAAAGGCGTCAATCAGGTCGCGCGGGTGTGGACGGCGGGCGACGGATCCGCCGCGGATTTCAGCGCGTTTTGCGCCGCCAATTTCCTTGCCGGAGCGGAACTGGACGCGACGTTTGACAATATCGAGAGCCAGTTCGAGTATATAGACGGCTATTTCCGGGCCATGTGGACGAAAACGCACCACGCGCTGGACGTTAACACCGGCCCGCTTCGCCCGGAAGACCGGATTTTCGCCTCTTACGCGCCTTCGGCGCACCTGCAGGATGACATGTTCGCGACCAAACTGGCGTTTCTGGTACTGTTGAATTTTCCCGTGCGGACGCTTGAAGAAGCCGAGGAGAAAGGCGCTTCCTGGTCGCGGGCCCAATGGGCGCAGGCGCGGCTGACTAAACTGTTCGCGTACCGCGTGCCGGCCGAGGTTTCCCGGAAAATCACGCAGGCGCTCACCGCCGCGGAGGAATATATCAGCGGCTATAACATTTATATGGATCATGTGGTCGGATCCGACGGCAAACCGGCATTCGCGCCCGGCCTGCTGCTGCAGTCCCACTGGGGCCTGCGCGACGAGCTTAAAGGCATGTACGCTGATCCGGGCCGGCTGGCCGGGCAGAAACTCATTTATACGATAATGCAGCGCATTATCAATCAGGAAATCCCGGCCGGCGTGATAAACAGTTCGCAGGCGTTCTGGAACCCGGAAACCAACACGGTAAACGGCGAGCCGGCGGCCCGCGAGCCGGACACCCGGTACCAGACCTGGCTGAATGTGTTTCAGGCTTACCAGCTGGAAAACCCCTATTATCCCGAATATCCCACCCACCGTGCCCGGATTTTCAGCATTGACCGGGAAATTCCCGAAGCGCGGGCGCAGGTTTTGTTCGAGGAACTGCTCGACCTCAAAGCGGCGGCTGAGGTGGGCGCGCTGATTAAGGGGCGGCTCGGACGGGAGCTGCTTCCGTTCGATATCTGGTATGACGGATTCAAGGCGCGGAGTGCCATCTCCCAGGACAAACTTGACGCGCTCTGCCGTGACAGGTATCCGACCATAGAGGCTTTTCATCGGGATATTCCCTCCCTGCTGCGGAAACTGGGGTTTGAAGCGGAAAAGTCGGAATTTCTGGCTTCCAGAATCGAAGTCGAGAACTGCCGCGGCGGCGGACACGCCGAACAGGCCGACATGCGCGGCGAAAAAGCGCATCTGTGCGTGCGGTTCAACGCGGACGGGCTGGACTATCAGGGCTTTAACACCGCCATGCACGAACTGGGGCATACGGTGGAGCAGACGGTTTCGCTCTACGATATGGATCATCATTTCCTGCGCGGAGTGCCCAACAGCGCGTTCTCGGAGGATTTCGCGTTCATTTTCCAGGACCGGGATATGTATGAACTGGGCCTGCAGAATACCGGCGGTAAAACCGAGGCGCTTAAAACGCTCGACAGCTACTGGTCGGCCCGCGAGATAGCGGGTGTTGCGCTTGTGGACATGCAGGCCTGGCGCTGGCTTGACGGGCATCCTGATGCGACGGCCGGGCAGTTCAGGCAGGCGGTGGTGACGATCGCAAAGGAGGTCTGGAACAAATATTATGCGCCGGTGTTCGGCGTAAAGGACAGTCCGATCCTGGCGGTTTATTCGCATATGATAAATTACGCGCTTTATATTCCGGACTATCCGCTGGGACACATCGTGGCGTATCAGCTGGAGGATTATTTCAAGACTCATCCTCTGGCGCCCGAAATGCTTCGGATGTGCAGGATCGGCAGCGTTATTCCGCAGGAATGGATGAAACAGGCGGTCGGGGCCGGCGTTTCCGCCAGGCCGCTTGTAAACGGCGCGCTCAAAGCCCTGAAGGAAATCTAGGCCGGCGGCAAATCCGATAACGGAAACGGCCCGCCATGAAACGGCGGGCCGTTTCGTCAGGGGAGCGCGGTTACGCGATTATGTATAATATGAGCGTGGAATTCACCCCGACAGGCCGGACGCCTGTCAGGGATAAAAACAGTGTCAACGGCGGGTACTTACCATGAGCGGCAATTTTGCGGCAGGCATGAAAAACACTCTTACCAAGGCGACCGGCGGTATTCTGCGCCCGCGCTGGCTGTGGTTCGGGGTTACGGACAATTGCAATTCGCGCTGCAGCATGTGCAATATATGGCAGCAGCCTGTGACTAAAGAACCGCTTACGCCCCGGGAAATTGAAACGACTTTGAAAGATCCCGTTTTTCAGGGTATCGAATACATTATCAATTCGGGCGGGGAAACCACGCTCCGGGCCGATCTCAAGGAAGTGATGCTGGCGGAATTTTCGGCCCTGCCCGGAGCGACTATCCAGCTCAGCACGAACGGGCTGCTGCCGGAACGGATGCTGGACGCGGTGAAATTCGGCATTGAGCGCGGCATGAAACTTTCGGTCGGCACGTCGCTCGACGGCATCGGGCCGGCACACGACGCCGTGCGGGGCGTGCCGGGCAACTTCCAGAAAGTTGATTATCTGCTGACCGAGCTTAAAAAGCTGCGCGCCGGCTACCCGGGCCTTGATATAGGGTTCGGTTTTACGCTGATGGACACCACGCTCGCCAATCTTGAGGCGACGCGCGACTACGCCAGGAAAATGGATGTTGGGTTTCTGATGCAGTGGTTCAACCAGTCTCCGTTTTACAGCAACGCCGGCGACGTGAAACTGGACCGCGAGAAGATGCTGGAAGCGGTAAAATCCTATCCCGATCCCATCCTGCGGGATATGTGGCTTGACTGGCTGCACGGCAAATCCATCCGCTTCAACTGTTTTGCCCTGCACTCTTTCTGCGTGCTTAAATGCAACGGCGATATTTCGCCGTGCCTGTCGAAATGGGATGTGTGCGCCGGCAACGTTCGCGAAAACACGCCTTCCGAAATCTGGCAAAGCGAAGCCGCGCGGCAGGCCCGGCGCGGTGTACGCGCCTGCGAAGGCTGTCTTAACTCCTGGGGTACGGACTGGAGTTTCCGCACCAGCGGTTACCCATATCTCACCCATCTGCTGACGCACCCCGCGTCAACGGCGCGGCGGATCGTCGCCAAGCTGGGCAGAATCTGCGGTTGCGCAAAGTAGAGCGGCCGATGGCTCGTATATATTTTTACTGCGGAAATGACGAACGCCCCAGCGGCGGCGTGCGCAAGCTCTACCGGCAGGCCGATATCCTCAATAAATACGGGTTTGACTCCGTGATTCTGCACCCGCACCCCGGCATGCGGTGCATGTGGTTTGAAAATTTCACCCCGGTTGAATACAAAAACCTGTTTGACGAGCGCAAGCCGTTTGCTGAGGCGGTGTTTGACGCGGGCCGGTTCCTGTGCCGCCCCGCTTACCGCGCGGCGCAGACCAGGCTCCTGAAACAGAGGCTGGGCTGGCGCATGCGCAACGCGGGCTACAGTGAACCGCAGTTTGCGGGTTCGGACGTGCTGGTGCTGCCGGAAATCTGCGGGCCGGAAATCTGCCGGGCCGCGCCGGGCGTGCGGAAAGTGATTTTCAACCAGAACGTGTATTATTCGTTCTGGGGTTATCCGCTGGACAGCGCCGTGAGTGACACGCCTTACCTGTCCAGGGAAATAGAAGCGGCGCTGATGGTGTCGCGCCAGAATGAAAAATATCTGCATTCCATTTTTCCGAACCTGAAAACGGGTGTCGTGCGCCATAGCGTGGATTCCGGTCTTTTCTATCCCGGAGCCGCCAAGAAAAAACAGATCGCGTTCATGCCGCGCAAACTGCGCGAACAGGCGCAGCATCTGGTAAACGCGCTTAAATACCGGGGCAGACTGGACGGGTTTGAGTTCGTGCCGATAGAGAACCGGCCCGAGGCCGAAGTGGCGCGGATTATCCGCGAATCGCTGATCTTCCTGTCGTTCGGCACGCTGGAGGGGTTTGGCCTGCCGCCGCTGGAAGCTATGGCGTGCGGGTGCATAGTGATCGGCTATCACGGCAACGCGGGCGCGGAATTTTTTGACAAAGAATTTTCGTATCCGGTAAACGCCGAGGATATGGACGGTTATATAGAGGCTGTGGAGTCCGTCATAAAGCAATATTCGTCCGACCCCGGCGCCTTGAGTCTCAAGGCGCGCAAAGCGCAGGTTTTCGTGGCGGAGAACTATTCCGCCGCGCAGGAAGAAAAAAGCATCGTTGGGTTTTGGGCCGGCCTGCTGGGCCGCCCGGTTCCGCCGGCGTTACAGGCCTGAAGGTTCCCGTCGTGCAAATAGTTTCACAAACCGGGCCGGAATACGGGCGAAGGCGTGTTCTATTCTGAGGCAGTCCGCTTTGTCGAAAGGCTTGAACCGCGCGAGCAGCGCGATATAGGCCGCGCAAAACACCAGGCCTGACAGGGCCAGCACAAGAAATGCGCCCATGCGGCCCGTTCCGCAGAATGCGGACGCCGCCAGCGCGCTCGCCCACGCCAGCGCGCCCGCTCCGGCGCAAAGCGCCAGACCCTGCGGAATCAGCGCTTTGATGTAAAAGCCTGCCGGCAGGCCCAGTTCTCGGTTCAGCCCGTAAAAGCCGTACATGACCGACATGGCCAGCGCCACCGTGGTGCCGAGCGCGACGCCGGTGAACCCCATCTGCCTGATGAAGAAAATGCTCAGCGGTATATTAAACACGGCCGCTATCAGCCCGGCGTTCATTTCGATGCCGGGTTTGGCTATCGCCTGCAGTACCACCGAGCGCACTCCCGCTATGACCGCCAGTCCCCAGCCGACGGCCAGAATGCGTATGACCGCCGCCGATTTTTCGTAGCCCGGCCCCATCCACAAAAGCATCAGCTGGTCAGCGTCGGCGATGAGGAACGTGAAAAGCGGCATGGCGAGCAGAGTCATGTAACGGGTGCCGCGGATATAGCTGTCGCACACTTTCGCCCGGTCGCCCCGCGCGTCCAGTTCCGAAAAAGCCGGTATCAGGGCCTGCATGAGCAGGATCGGCAGCGATTTGGCCTGCTCAATCACCGTGCTGGCGAGCTGAAAGAAAGTCACCAGCCCGACCGAAAGATAATGGGTGAGCAGCAGTTTGTCCAGCGTTACCGATATTGTGGACGAGACCCGCGCGACCTGCAGTTTCGAGCCGTAGCCGAGCAGCGTCATAAACACGTCTTTCCTGAAGTGTCTGACGGAGAGTTCCAGCTGCGGCAGCAGCCGGAAAGCCGCCGCGGCGTTGATTATTCCGGCCAGCAGCATGGCGAACGCGTTGACCAGAATAAGGCCCCGCAGGCCGTACCCGTTTTCAAGCGCCCATATCGTGCCGGCCACACGGGGCAGCGATATAGCCACGGACACCTTGTTGTAAATATCCATGCGCTGCAGCCCGCTTTGCACCGCCACGAAACTGCTTGCCGCGTTGACGACACAGAACGTAAGAAGCCCTGTCCAGAACGCGAAAAGGGTTTCCGCCTCCAGCTCGGGCGGTATGTTGCACAGCCCGATGATCCGGTCCTGAAACAGGTATGCCAGCGTCAGCGAAACGGCCGTAAAACCCAGATAGAAAACCAGCCCGGAATTGACTACGCCGTTGATTTTGTCGAAACTTTTTGTAGTGTAATATTCGGCTATGAACTTGACGTATGACGAGCCGATCCCCAGATCAAGCAGGCCGAAATATTCGGTCACCACGCTTACCAGCGCCCATATCCCGTAGCGGTCAACGCCGATCCGCCCGACAATATAAGGTGTCAGGAACAGTGCGATCAGGATGCTCCACGCCTTGCCCAGCAGGTTGAAAGCGGTGTTGCTGACGACTTTCTGGGTAAGCGTTCGTCCGGTGTTTGCCGGAGCGTTCATTCGTGTTCTCCATGCGCCGCGCGGGCCGCGCTGTTCTGATTATACAAATTTGGTTTCAGGGTCCGGGCGCCGCGCCTGGCCGGAAAAAATAAAAAAGCCCCGGAACGGGGCTTTTTTTATCGGATCTGCCTGCCAAATTCAGTCTTTGTCGTTTCGGCCGGTTTTTTTCGCCGCCGCTTTCGCTTCTCTGGCGGCCTGTTTGACGGCGATTGATTCCCGGAACGCGCGCCACGGCGCGTTTTTGAGTTTTACCGTCCGGCCGTTGAAAAACACATGCACGTCCAGCAGTTTCCTGCCGCGCAGGAAATCCTTTGCGAATGCCGCCGTTTCGGGATCGGAGCTTTTCAGAACTTCGTCGGGCGTGACGATGGTGCCGAACAGCTTGTGCGTGCCGGACTTGCGGGTCAGGAACGCTTCCCGGATATAAAGCGGCAGTTTGATTTCTTTTCCGCCGACCGTTGTTTTGATTTCAGCCAGATCGGTGTCCTGGCTGAAGCGGATCACGCTGGTTTCCGGCAGATAGCGGTGCAGCAGGCTTTTATAGATGACGGGATAGTCAGCCTCGACTTCCGGGCCGTATTCCGGCGCGCCGCCCAGAAACGGGCCTTTTACCTGCGCGCCGGTTTTAACGAAAGTCCAGCTGCCGCCGAAAATCTGTTTGGCGTAATAACCGCCGTTGCCTGCTTCATCAACGCCTTCCACCCGCAGTTCGCGCCCGGCGTTGCCGCGTCCGTTGTTGATGATGGTGATATTGGAGGTGATCCGGCCCTGTATCGCCGGCTGTTCGCGCCAGTCTTCCGGCGGCAGGATAATGGTTTTCTGGCCCGGCTCGGTGAACGAATAGGCGAGCGCGGGGTCAGCGCCCGTCGTATCGAAATCCGCCAGCCGGGTGAACATCCGGCCCGACTTGCCGATCAGAAATATCGTGGAAGCGCTCACGCTCATCCGTTCCGCGATAAAGCGGCCCCGCATGGGCATGGAAATGCGGTGTTTGAAATCCGCCGGCAGCCATGGATCGGCGTACTTGAGGTGCTGGCCGTCCTTTGTGAGCATGTACAGCGTGGTGACTCCCACCGAAATCGCTTTGAAATTACCTGCTGGATCCTCATACCCGCCCACTTCCGGGCCTTTGTGCGCGATTGCCCATGACCGGCAGTCCGGAATGACAAGCGTGGCGCTGAATGGCTTGCCCCATTTGCGGATCCATTTAAACGACGAAAATTTCATGTAATGAACCGAGCGGTCCGGCCCCAGCGCGATCAGGTTATCTCCGTCGGCCGATATCTCCGTTGCCTTGCCTGGCTGGTTCGGCACCGGAGCCCACCCGTTCTCGCCGAACGCCCTCATATACAGTCTGCCGCTTTTTGAAACCACCTGATATTTTGTGTTGAAAGTGTAATAGGCGCTTTTTATGCCGGTGTTGATCACGGAAAGGTCTATCTGCGTGGTTTCCTGCGGTTGTGCCTGCGTGACGGGTACGGTAACCGCGGGCGTCGCGCTTAACGTTTTCATCGCAGATGTGCCGGAATTGTTCTGTGCGAACGAGACCTGTGCCAGCGCCGCAAGCATCGTTACAGCCACTGCCGTTGCCATTCGTCTGTTTGTCATGATATCTCCGCGGGAATGTATCTATATTATAAGCCATAAACAGCCCGCGCAGCCAGTGCCATTAGGCCTATTTATGCGGAAACGGCAGTGTCTTTTTTCCGAGCGGGTTCCGAAATTCGCGCCGGCACGGCATTGTGTCCGGCAGTCAAGCCGCTGCACTGGCGGTTTCAAGCCATGCGGGTATTGTGCGCGGAGCGTTTTGAAAAGAGGAACGCCGGTCAGGGCTTTGGCGAAGCGTTTTTTCCGGCGGCCAGCTGACCGCAGGCGGCGTTAATGTCCGCGCCCTGTTCCGCGCGTTCGTAAACGCGGATTCCGTTTCCCCTTAATATTTCATGAAACCGTTTTGTGCTTTCAGGGGTTGCCGGGCAGAACTGCCGGCCGGCCGAACTGTTATAGCGGATCAGGTTTACCGTGCAGGGCAGCGTTTTGGCGAGTGCGGCAAGTTCAAGCGCGCAGGCCGGAGTGTCGTTGATGCCGGCAAAAAGGATATATTCCAGAAAAACTTTTTTATTGCGGCGCGCGCAGTAATCTTTTGCCGAGGCGATCACTTCGGAGAGCGGATATTCCGCCTGCATGGGCACGAGTTCGGCGCGCTGCGTTTCGTCGGCGGTGATTACCGAAATCGCCAGATTGATTTTCAGGTCAGATTCTGCCAGCGCCGTTATTCCCGGCACGATCCCGACGGTGGAAACCGATATGCGGCTTTGGGGAAAGTAGCGGCCTGCGCTGTCGGAAAGGTTCAGGATCGCGGTTTTTACGTTCGGCCAGTTTAAAAACGGCTCGCCCATGCCCATGAAAACAATGCTGTCGAGCCGTCCGGGCGCGGCGCTAAGGCACGCTTCGAACTGGGCCAGTATTTCGCGCGGGGCGAGATTCCGTTTCAGCCCCAGCGCACCGGTCGCGCAGAATGAGCAGCCGCAGGCGCAGCCTGACTGGGACGACAGGCACGCCGTCCTCCGCCCTCCGCCATACAGCACCACGCTTTCGGCCGTAGCGCCGTCTTCAAAACGGAACAGCAGTTTTACCGTGCCGTCCAGCCGTGACACAAGGGTGTGCGCGGGCCAAGCGTAAGGCGCGATTGAGTATTCCCGGGCGAGCCTGGCGCGCAGGTTTTGCGGCAGGCCCGTGACCTGCGCCCAGGAAGCGGCGTTATCGCGATAAAGGCAGTTGAACAGGCGTGTCGCGTGCGCGGGTTTTTCGCCGAGCGAAATTATGATATGCCTCAGTTCCGGGCGGGTATGGTCGCGTATGTCTTGCATGGAAGTGCGTAGGCCGGGGCGCGGCCGCCAGCATGGAAATTCTAGCACTTTTGCCGGCCGCGCGTACGGGGCGGGGTGATCTGTTTTGTGCGGATAAAAAAGGCCCCCGTTCACGGGGGCCTTTTTTGTTTCGGAATAACCTATTTCATCATCGGGATCTTTACGCCTTTTTCTTTCGCGGTTCTGGCCGCTTCGGGGTATCCCGCGTCAACATGCCGGATGACGCCCATGCCCGGGTCGTTGGTGAGCACGCGCTCGAGCCGGATATCCATTTCGGGCGTGCCGTCGGCCACGATCACCTGCCCGGCGTGCAGCGAGTAGCCCATCCCCACCCCGCCGCCGTGGTGGAACGACACCCATGTCGCGCCGGAGGCTGTGGCGGTGAGCGCGTTAAGAATCGGCCAGTCGGCGACAGCGTCGGATCCGTCTTTCATCGCTTCGGTTTCGCGGAACGGGCTGGCGACGGAGCCGCAGTCAAGGTGGTCCCGGCCGATAACGACCGGCGCGCTTAGCCGGCCTTCGCGCACGGCTTTGTTCAGCGCGAGTCCGAACCGGGCCCGGTCGCCGTAGCCCAGCCAGCAGATCCGGCACGGCAGGCCCTGAAACGCCACCCGCTCCCCGGCCATTCTGATCCAGCGGGCGAGGTGCGTATCCTGCGGGAAAAGCTCTAGCGCCAGCCGGTCGGTTTCCGCGATGTCTTTCGGGTCGCCGCTTAAAGCCGCCCAGCGGAACGGGCCTTTGCCCTCGCAAAACAGCGGTCGGATATAGGCCGGCACGAAACCGGGAAAATCGTAGGCGTTTTTTACGCCCGTCTTAAACGCCATTGTGCGGATATTGTTGCCGTAATCGAAGGTTACCGCGCCGGCTTTCTGGAGTTCCAGCATGGCGCGCACATGCGCGGCCATTGAATCCAGCGCGCGGCGTTTCACGGTTTCGGGATCGGTTTTGCGCATCTGTTCGGTTTCCTCAAGAGTCATGCCGGCGGGCACATAGCCTTTGAGCGGATCGTGCGCGGAAGTCTGGTCGGTAAGCATGTCTATGTGGATTTTGCGGCGCGCCATTTCCGGCAGTATTTCCGCCGCGTTGCCGAGCAGCGCGATCGAAAGCGGTTTTTTCGCCGCGATGGCTTCTTGCGCCAGCGCGAGCGCTTCGTCGAGCGTGTCAGCTTTCTTGTCAACGTAGCGGGTTTCCAGCCGCCGCTGTATGCGGACCGGATCCACCTCGACCGCAATCATCACGCCGTTGCACATCGTGGCCGCCAGCGGCTGCGCCCCGCCCATGCCGCCCAGGCCCGCGGTGACGACGAGCCTGCCGGTCAGGTCGCCGCCGCAGTGCTTGCGCGCGGCTTCGGCGAACGTTTCGTAGGTGCCCTGCAGGATGCCCTGCGTGCCGATATAGATCCAGCTGCCGGCTGTCATCTGGCCGTACATCATAAGGCCTTTCTTTTCGAGCTCGTCAAAAACTTCCCAGTTCGCCCAGTTGCCGACAAGATTGGAGTTGGCGATCAGCACGCGCGGCGAGTGTTTGTGGGTTTTGAACACGCCCACCGGCTTGCCGGACTGCACGAGCAGGGTCTCGTCGTCTTCCAGCTCGCGCAGCGATTTTACGATCGCGTTAAGGCAGTCCCAGTTGCGGGCGGCTTTGCCGCGCCCGCCGTAGACGATCAGTTCGGACGGGCGTTCCGCCACCTCCGGGTCAAGATTGTTAAGCAGCATTCTGAGCGCCGCTTCCTGCTGCCAGCCCTTGCAGGAAATTGTATTGCCGCGCGGCGCGCGCAGCACGGATTGCGAATTGAATTCCATTGCGGACAACCTCCTTAAAGCGAAAGAAAAGCGCCGTCGAGCACGGCGGCGCGCACTTTTTCTATGGATTCGGAAAGCGACACATCGCTCTTCGTTTCCGCGACCAGCTTCCGCACTTTTTTATGCGCCGCCGCGGTGCCTTTGCCCGGCGCGAGCGGCTTGTGGCAGTCAATGCCCTGCGCGGCCGCCATCAGTTCGATGGCCACTATATAGGCGGTGTTGCCCGCCACGCGGTCGAGTTTCTGCGCCGCCCACATGCCCATGCTTACGAAATCCTCCTTGTTGCCGGAGGTCGGAATGCTGTCGGCGCTGGCGGGGTGCGCGAGCGTTTTGTTCTCCGACGCGATCGCCGCGGCGGTGTACTGCGTGATCATCCAGCCCGATTCGAGACCCGAGTTGCGGGTCAGATAGGGGGGGAGAATCTTCGTCGGGTCGCTGATGAGCTGGAAGGCCCGCCGTTCGCAGATATTGCCGAGCGAAACCATAGCCGAGCACGCGAAATCGAACGCCATGGAAATGGCCTGCCCGTGAAAATTGCCTCCGGAAATGGTCTGGATATTTTTGAACTCGCCGCCGGATTTCTTCCAGATGACGAGCGGGTTGTCCGTCGCGCTGCCCAGTTCCGTCTCCACCGTTTTTATGGAGTTTTCCAATGTGTCGCGCACCGCTCCGTGCACCTGCGCAATGCAGCGCAGGCTGTAGGAGTCCTGAACGCGGGGATCATTGTTTATATGGGACATGCGGATTTCGCTGTCCTGCAGAAAATTTCTTATAAGCGCCGCCGTTTCCACCTGCCCGGCGTGCGGCTTGAGGTCGTGGATCGGCGCGTCAAACGGCGCGGATGACGCTTTCAGCGCTTCCAAAGACATCGCCGCCGCCACCGTAGCCGCGTGCCATACCTTTATCGAGTTCATCAGCGCCAGCCCGCCCAAAGCCTGCATGGCCTGCGTGCCGTTAATCAGCGCGAGGCCTTCCTTTTCGTGCAGCTGAAGCGGCGCGATCCCGGCTTTTTCCAGCGCCATCGCTCCGGGCAGCCAGTCGGTCAGGCCGTCCGGCCCCGCCACGCGGGCTTTGCCTTCTCCGATCAGCACCAAGGCGGCGTGCGCGCTCGGCGCCAGATCGCCCGACGCGCCTACCGAGCCTTTCTGCGGAATATGCGGCACCAGCCCTTTGTTAAGGCACGCCGCCAGCGTTTCCACCACTTCCGGCCTTACGCCCGAATGGCAGCGCGCCAGTTCGTTGGCGCGCAGAAACCACAGCCCGCGGGCCTGCGCGTCGCCGAACGGCTCGCCCACGCCGCAGGCGTGGCTGCGGACCAGATTGAGCTGGAGCTGCCTGCAGTCGTTGCCGGGCACCATTCTGCTGGCCAGTTCGCCGAAACCCGTGTTGATTCCGTAAACCGCGCCGGTTTTTGCGATATGGGCCATCAGCGCGGCCCGGCATTTCGCCAGATCGCCGGCGCAGGCTTTTGACAATGTTACCGGGCGGCCCAATACCGCCACTTCGTACAAATCGTGGATGTCGGCGCTGGCGCCGAGTTCAAAAGGCGTATGTTTCATAGTGTGAGGGCTCCGTTTCATTTTTATTTTTTTACAGTGTGGCAGATTGCGGCTTGAAAATCATTAATTTTAAACAATATTCCGTTATTGCGCGAAATCGCATTTGCAGGACAATTCGAGGCGCTTAAGGTCGTCGAGCGTGCGCGCGCCTTTCTCCCGGAACAGGTTTAAAAAATGCAGAAACACGAATTCCGTCATTTTCACGTCGGCCAGCGCGCGGTGCCAGCCGTCCGGGCAATAGCCCAGCGCAGTGGCTATGTTGCCCAGCCGGTTGCTCTGGAAACCGCCGTGCCGGCGGGCGAATTTAAGCGTGTCAAGCACATGCGCGGCTGGAAACCGCAGCCCGGCCTGCCCGAATTCGAACTCCAGAAAAGGCACGTCGAACGACGCATTGTGGCACACGATCACGCAGCCCGCCACTTCGTTGGCCAGAGCCGGCGCAATGGCTTCAAAACGCGGCTCGCCGGACACCATGTCGTCGGTGATGCGGTGCACCGCGCTCGCCTGCGGAGGGATCGGGCAGCCGGGGTTGACCAGCCGCACGAAGCTGTCGAGCGTTTCGCCGGCACGGTTCTTGAGCACCGCCACCTCGCACACGCGGTCGCCCCTGCGGGGCGACAGGCCCGTGGTTTCTATATCCACAAACGCAAAAGTGATGTCTTCTATCCGGGTTTTATGCATGAGCGTGCGTTTAACCTCCGCAGAGATGGACCGCGTCTTCGTACATCCGGCGGGTGCTGTCGTCAATCAGCACAAAACGCACCAGCGCAAGCCGGCTGTCCTGCCGGAGGAAGGTCACGGTTTCGTCCATCGCAGCGAGCGCGGCGCGTATTTTCGGATAGCGGAATGTGCCGGTGCTGATTGCCGGAAACGCAATGCTGGCGAGTTCCTTTTCGGCCGCCATGATCAGGCTGTTGCGGTGCGCGCGGCGCAGCACTTCCTCTTCGCCCGCTTTGCCGCCCTGCCAGGCCGGGCCGACCGTGTGAATGACGAACCTGGCCTTCAGTTTTCCGCCGCTGGTCAGGGCGCAGCAGCCGGGTTCCAGCCGGCCTATGCTGTCAATTATCGCCTGGCATTCTTCGGCGATTGCCGGCCCGCCGGAATAATGGATGGCGCCGTCAACTCCGCCGCCGCCGGACAGTTCCTCGTTGGCGGCGTTGACTATCGCGTCGGTTGTTTCGCGCACGATATTGCCGGTTACGCATTCCAGCCGGGTTTTGTTGATGATTGTTTCCATTTGATTCAGCCTCCAAGATACAGGTTTCTCGCCATTATGCCTGCGATCAGCGTAACTCCCAGTCCGGAATAAAACCCCGCGCGGCTAAGATCCAGAATCCGCCGTTTCCTCAAATAATATGAATAGCCGGCCCAGGCTGTCGCCCACGGTATCCAGCGCCAGCCGGGGATAAGGAAAAACAGCCACAGCGCCGCGCGCTGAAGCATAAGAAAATATTTCGCGTCAAACCGGGGAAACTCCGCGTTATACAGCGTTTTATCCAGAAAATACGAAAGAATGGTGTTGCCGTAGGTGATTATTGTGAACAGGCAGGCCATGAGCACCCATTTTTCAGGCAGCGCGGAGCCGTCGCCCAGCGCGGGCGCGGCGAGCGCGAACAGAATGCCGATATGCACAATCTGGTCCCACAGAAAATACAGAACGCCGTCGTGGCTGTGAAGTTTTCGGATCGCGTAGACGCGCCACATGTCCTGCAGGTAATGCGTCAGCAGTATTACCGCCACCGCCATCCAGCCGTAAAATCTGAAGCCGGAGATCGTGAACCAGATTTCGTTGATATAAGGCCAGATCAGCACGGCCGACAGGCCCGCATGTGTGAGGCAGTGCAGCAGCATCCATTTGCGCGAGGTGCGCTTGAAATTGGCCACGCGGTCGGTTTGCAGCGGAAAATCCGCCAGAAGATGGGCGAGCAGAAGCCGCCAGAAAATTAACATACGCTATGTCCTTGGTGTCCGCGTATTTCGCGGGACCGTTTAAAACCGTTTCTCTCGGAGCCCGGCGGCCGCGCCGGGCTTATTTGCTGGTCAGGTTAAATACCCCGTCCCAATCCGGCTGCGGCGGCGCGGCCCGGTATTGCGCGCATTGCGCCAGATAGAATTTGCAAACCTTGTCCTGCGGGGCCAGCTCCAGCGCGGAACTGAATTTGTCAGCCGCGCCGGCGAAATCGCGTTTGCCGTACAGCTCGACTCCTGCGGCGTAGGCCGCCAGAAACCGGTTTGTTTCTTCCGGGATGGCTTCGCGCGGGCCGAACAGTTCATACACCTTTATCGGCACGTCCTTGCCGACCACGCGCACCCGGCCCAGTTCCCGCGCCGCCACGCTTTCGGAGGCGCCGCCGTAACATTCCTCGCTCGCCATGATGGAACTGCCGAAGTATTTGTTCGCGCCTTCAAGCCGCGAGGCAAGGTTGACGTTGTCGCCTATTACCGTATAGGAAAACCGCTTGCCCGAACCCATGTTGCCCACTACCATATCGCCGGAGTTGAGCCCGATGCGGACCTGCGGCTTTATCGGCATCGCCGCTATCAGCGGATCCTGATTGAGGGTTCGGATCGCTTCTATGCATTCGCATGCCGCCCGGCAGGCTTTGACGCGGTGCTGCGGATCGTCCAGCGGCGCGTTCCAGAACGCCATGATGCAGTCGCCTATGTATTTATCCACCACGCCGTCGTTTTTCAGGATTATGTCGGTGAGCGCGGTAAGATATTTGTTCAGGAACTCGGTCAGTTCTTCCGGGGTGAGTTTTTCCGAAATGGAGGTGAATTTCGCGATATCCAGAAACAGCACCGACATGTCGCGCTTTTCGCCGCCCAGTTTCAGTTTTTCGGGATTTTTCACCAGCACGTCCACCACCGCCGGCGACAGATACTGCCCGAACGTCTGCTTGATCCAGCGTTTCTCCTGCCCTTCGAACACCACGCGGTAGGCGGTCAGAAAAATGAAACTGCACAGCAGGCCCGCCGGCGGCATGATGAAGCTGAGCATGTAGCCGGACAGGATAAGCGCGCCGTACAGCACCGTCCAGCCGGCGAGCAGAGCCGCCGCGACCCCGCCGGATATGTAAATCGAGCGTTTGAAAAACGCCAGCGGCAGCCAGATGAATGCCAGCATCGTCAGAAACACCGCCCACGGCGTGATCTCTTTCATGTAACTGGAGCGGAGCAGGTTGTCCACGCTGTTGGCGTGGAATTCCACGCCCGGAGTCCGCTCCATGAAAGCTGACGGGTAATGGTCGTAATTGCCTAACGCGGTGGACCCGACCAGCACTATTCCCCCTTTTATCGCCGCTTTCTGCCCGTCCGACAATTCTCCGCTGATAATGTCGGCGAAGGAGATGTGCGGGTACAGCGCGTATACGTTCTCGTCGTTCTCGCGGTTTTTGCGGGCCGGATTTGACGGGAACATCCTCGGCCCCGTCAGCATCAGCCAGCGCACGGGATCGGCGCCCGCCGCTTTAACGGCCTGCGGCAGCGGGATTTTGTTGTAAGCGGCGTAGGCCGCGAGGCTGAGCGAAACGACGTTTTCGCTTTCGCAGTCTTTCATGCAGGAAGAACCCGCTCCGCGCGAATAGAATGCCCGGGTGTCATAAAGTATGACGCGGCGCACCTTGCCGTCCGAATCTATCACGTCGTCCACGTTGGGCGTGGCCACTATGCTTGCCGTTTTCCAGATCTCGCCGGTCGGGTGCTGGAACGAGTAGATGTTGCCGGCTCCGGTTCGTGTCAGCGTTATCAGCCCCGAGTGGACAACGTTGCCAGCCTTGCGCGAGGCTTCCGCTATCGCGCGGTCCGCCTCCGGGCTGCGCACGTCGGGATTGAGAAACATCACATCAAAAACGATGACTTTCGCGCCGAGCGCGTTCAATTTATAAATCAGTTCGGCGTAATATTTGCGCGGGAAGGGCCAGCCGTACTGATTGATGGAATAATCGTCTATGGCGGCGACCGAGATGCGGGGATCGCCGTCAACGCCGCCGATCGCGGAAACGGTCACGTCATAGGCGATATTGTCCAGCCACTGGACCGGCGCGGGCATGAACCGTGTTTTGAACGCGAAAATGTTAAGCCAGAACAGTACGGCCATAAATACGCTGAAAGCGCCCAGCGCCGCAGGTATTTTCAAAGGCAGTTTTTTTATTTTTGAAGCCATCAGATCCTCTGTCCGGCCGTATATGCGAATATTCTATAAATATATAGCCGGAATTAATACCCCGCGGACGTGATTTATGTCACCGCGGCGCGGCAAAATAGCCGGTATGCCGGCTATTTCCCGCCGGTTTGCGCCGCCAATGCGGGGTTGTAAGCCGGGTTGAACAGGCTGTATTGCGGCCTGAACGCGTCGAATTTTATGTTAAGCAGGTCGAACAGCGAGTAAATAAGGCTGTCGGTCCGGTAGGGTTTATGGAGCTGCCCGGGAAGCAGCTTGACCAGTTTGGGATTTTTCACCCGGTACTGGTCGGACAGCCACAGGATGAACGGCACGTCATGCATATACCTGGTGTTGAGCGCTTCGGCGTGCCCGAAAAAATTGCCGGTGTCATAAACGTCTTCGCCGTGGTCCGACAGATACAGCACGCTGGAATTGATGGCCCGCCGGCGCACCAGCCCGATAATGCGCGCGGCGATATGGTCGCAGTAGACGACCGCATTGTCGTACTCGTTATAAACGGCGCACTGTTGCGGGTCAAGATTGCGGCAGTCGCCTTTGAAAATATCGAAATTGCCGGGATAGCGTTTTTTGTAGGCGGTGTGCGCGCCCATAAGATGCAGAACGATGAATTTTTTTTCGGACGGCGCGTTCAGCGCGTTGTCCAGCTCGCGCAGCAACTGCTCGTCGGAAGTGTTGACTGCCGGGTCGGTGTTTATAAAGGAGCGGTAATCCGCGCCGCGCCCTATTACCGCAACAACGTTGTCCGTCACGCCGCGCGGCTGCTGGTTGGAAAGCCAGTAGGTTTTAAAGCCCGCTTTGCGGATATAGTCGAGCCACATGACGGGCCTGCCTGCGGCGTCTTTATAGGAAAGCATTTCCATTACCACCGGAATGGTGTGCGCGTGGTGGGAGTATACCGCGTCGAACGCAAAAAGCTGCGGGGCCAGTTTGCTCAGGTCCGGCGTGGTGGGCCGGCGGTATCCGTAAAGCCCCATCCGCGCCCGGCTGAGCGATTCCCCAAGCACCAGCACATGGGTTTCCTGGCCCGAGATCATCGCGCGGACCGGCTCCGGCACGGTTTTGCGCGCGACGGCCGCTTTATAATCCTGAAGGCAGCGGAAATAGCTGCGGCTTTCCAGCCCGATAATGCTGATGACATTCCATTTCAGGGCCGTTTGCCGCGCGGGCGCAATGGCAAGCAGCAGCCCGGCCGCCAGCGTAAACCCGACGGCTGTTTTCAGCAATCTGCGGCCGCTTGAGTTTTTGGCCGCCGCGAAGACCGCCGCCAGGCCCGTCAGCGTGAGCAGCGCGAAAACGATTGTCGGCGCGTCCGGCCTGAAGTAGCCGGCGGCGTACTCCTGCGCTTCGGCCCAGTTTGTTTCGAACAGCACGAACACGGTGGTGCCGTTGACGTTCGCCCCGTAAAGGCCCACATAGAAAAGCAGCAGGTATCCGAGCGGAGCGGCCGCTATGGCCGATAAAACCGCCCCCGCGCGCCGCCCGGCCAGAAACAGCGGCAGAAAAAGCGGTATTGAAAACAGGCCGCCGTACAAAAGGAGAAAAAATTCCCCGCACGAGAGCTTGCCGGTGAAAAGCGCCGCTATAAACGGCGCCGCAAACAGCAGCGTGATGCCCGCGAGGTAAGTCGCCGACGGAAATTTGGCGATAAAGCGCATGGTTGTGCCGGTTCCTATATGGGCCGTTCGCGCCGGTGTCGCGGCCGTCTGCGCCGCCGGCGCACAGCTGCGGGCGCGACAGCCGCGGAGTGCGTTACCGCCGTTTGCGGAGCGTCCGGGCCGGGTTTTGGAGGGAGCGTCAGTTCAAACACTGTCCCTTTTCCCGCGCCCGCGCTTTTCGCGCGCGCGGAGCCGCCGTGCACGGCGGCGATCGTGCGCACGATGGCAAGCCCCAGTCCGTAACCGCCGGCGGTTTTGCCGGCCTCGGTCTGGCGGTATTTCTCGAAAATGGTTTCCAGATTTTCCGGGTCCACGCCGATTCCCGTGTCGGACACCCGGACAAGCCGTCCGCCGGCTTCCGTCGCATGGCAGTCAATAGTTACCGAACCGCCCGGCGGCGTGAATTTCGCCGCATTGGACAGCAGGTTGTTCAGCACCCGGCCCACCAGCCGTTCGTCGCCGTACACTGTGTCGGCGGCGGGGTCCGCCGCAACCGTTACCGCCAGCCGTTTGTCTTCCAGCACCGGGCGCAAGGCGTCAACGGCGCGGCCGGCGCATTCTTCAAAACTGAATTCCGACGGGTTAAGTTTTATCGAGCCGGTTTCCATGCGCGCTATCTCCAGCACGCCTTCCACCAGCTCGAAAAGGCGGCGGACCGACACCGCCATCGCCGCCAGGTATTCGTCCCGCTCCCGGGCGTCCCGGGCCGAAGCCTCGATCAGTTTGATATAGCCCTGCATGCCCAGCAGCGGCGCGCGCAGGTCGTGCGCGATGGCATTGAAGAAATCTTCTTTCATGACGTCTATTTCATGCTCGATCGTGACGTCGCGCAGCACTATAAGCCGCACCGCCTCGCCGGAGGAGTTGGCCTTGAACAGCTCGCTCATCGCCCGGAAAAAACTTTTTCCGCCGCTGCGCGGCACCAAAAACGCCTCCCGGCCGGCGTATTTCGCGACCACTTCACGCGCGATCAGCCTGTTTTTCTCGCGCCTTGACAGGGCGGGCCTGCCCTGAAACAGCGCGTCAAACAGCCCGCTGTCGAGTACCCGCTTGGCGGAGTCGTTGAGAAAAAGCACGCGGTACTGCGCGTCGGTGAGCATAACCCCGTCGCGCATAAGGCTGATCAGCAGGTCCAGTTTGCGTTTCTCGTCGAACAGTTTGTCCAGCTGCAGGCTGTGATACCGCCCCAGCTCCGACTGCATCAGGTTGAACGTGGCGGCCAGGCCCGCGAAATCGCCCCACATCGGGCGCAGATCCACCGGACGTTTGAAATCATGGCGCATGATCCGGTCGGCCGCGTTTTTAAGCAGTTCCACCGGGCCGGAAATCCGGCCCGCGAGAAACAGCGCGGCGAAATAGGAGGCCGTCAGCAGGGCAAGCAGGAAAAACAGCGTCAGCCAGACCGTCAGGCTGATGTCCCAGAACGCTTCGCGTTTAAGCTGGAGCGTGAGCACGGTCATATTGGTGCCGGGCACCGCTTCGAACGCGCCGACGAACGTGCCGTGAACGGTCGGAATCGCTTTTAAAATGCCGCGCTGGCCGGCGGCGTAGTGCGATTTCAGAAAAACGGGGCTGACCGGAGGAGGCACGTCGTTTTTTACCTGGAAAATGCGCCCGTCGTCGCCGGACAGGAAAATAT
>JAQVSV010000031.1 GCA_028700325.1 Elusimicrobiaceae bacterium
CGTATGGCCCCGCCCGCCGGGCTGCGGAACAGATGCACATCCTCAAGCCGGCCGCGCTGGTTGTCCACGGCCTCCGAATAAAGCCGCCAGTCGCCGATATTGAGAAAAGCTTTGGGTTCCAGTCTCAGGCGGGTAATGCTTTCGGCCATCATGTGCTGGGAATTCTGGAATTTGGCGAACCCCGTGGGACTGACCCAGTTATTGACCCACAACAGCAGCCCCATGATCAATACCGAAAAAGCAAACAGCGGCCACACGATCTGGCGCACCGAAAACCCCGCCGCGCGCAGCGCCAGCAGTTCGCCCTGCTCGTTGAGTCCCGTAAGCGTAAGCAGCAGCGCCAGCTGAAAAGCCATCGGCACGCTGAGCGAGAAAACCATCGGCAGCAGGTAAGACATGCCGTACAGGATCCAGCCGAACGACGCGCCGATCATTACGGCCGTATTAAAAATCCGCGAAAACTGGTTCATGAAAAGCACCGCCGAAAAAATGACGAGCGCGAACCCCAGATAAGGCAGCATGGTGGCAATAAGATAGCGCGGGAAAGTTCTTTGCATACCGGGTTATTTTATCAAAAATGCCGTGAGGGATAGTGTAATTAATTCTTTTAATGAAAACATATATGATATTATGGATAAATGGGAAAGTATAGGGCAAAACCGGCTCTGCGGACGCCGTTTTTCCAAATGCCGGCCCGTGAATTTTATATTGCAGCGGAATTTTGCGACAAGTGAAAAAATTAAGCCGTCTGTTTTTGGTCTGCCTGCTGACCGCGGAAATGTGCGTGCCCGTTTCCGCGCAGGGTTTTGCGCCGTTAAACAACGGTTCGCTGCATCTGATAGACGCGGCCCGGCACGATTCGATTTTTCCGCAAACGGAGCAGAAAGAATCCGCGCCGGACGAAGAGGATCTCCGTTCGCTGAGCGACAGAATACGCGAAACCTCGCCATTCAAATACTCGCAGGACAAGTGGAATGACGCCCGTTACGCCGCGGAAAACGGCCTGCTGCAGGAAGACAGGCAGCTTTCCTCCGAATACGCCGAACTGACCGGCGCGCAGGAAGTGCCAAAGGCGCTGCCGCCGTCCCTGCAGATGCCGGACTACGGCACCTCGCTTTCCGTGACGGGCCGCAAAGTCATCGGGTTCGCCTACTCCAGCAAAAAATACCTTTCGCCCCAGGTGACCAGCAGCCGCGCCTCCGGCGTCAGTTCGTTCGACCTGACGCAGGAGATGCAGGTGCGGATGCAGGGCAAGATCGGGCCGCGCATCACCGTCAACGTGGATTACGACGACACCAAGCAGGACAAGCAGGACATCTCGATCATTTACAAAGGCGACACGCAGGACGTGGTGCAGTCGGCCTCTTTCGGCGACATTGACATGACGCTGCCGTCCTCCGAATTCGTTTCCTACAGCAAACAGCTGTTCGGCATCCGCACCGACATCAAATACAAGGGTCTTAAAGCCACCGTTATCGGCAGCCGCACCAAAGGCACGACCAAAACAAAGCAGTTTGTGGGCAACACGGTGTTTTCATCGGTAAACATTCTTGACACCGCCTACAGGCGGCGCACCTATTACGATCTGTCATTCGGCAGCGCGACCGCGCGCCTTCCCATCAAGCAGGGCACGGAAAAAGTTTATCTGGACAACCAGAACTACGTTACCGCCAACGGCGTAAACGTATTCGAAAAAACCGCCGACGACATGGGCGTGCAGACCTCCAGCTACACCGGCAAATTCCGGCTGCTGTCCGCCGGGGTGGACTATGTGATGGATTACACCAACGGCCTTATCCAGTTCCGCAACGCGCTGGACTCGCAGGACGTGGTGGCTATAGACTTCACCAACGCCAACGGCACCCAGCTGGCCTACAACTCGCCGGCCGATCCGCTCGGCACAAACGGCACCGGCAATATCAAGCTCATAAAAACCAAGAACGATATTCTCATCAACACAACAACCGAGAAAGGCTACCAGTGCGAGCTTAAAACCTATTACTCGATCGGCCAGACCCAGATCGTGCGCGATGACGGCAAAGGCAATTTCATTCTCCGCGTCAACGATTCCAACGGCAGCGAAGTCGGCAGCACACTAAACCCCAAACAGACCTATTCGGACACAATCTCGGTGGATTTCGAGCTGGGCATCTTCCATCTGGCCAAGCCGTTCGCCAGCCCCGACGACCCGAACACTCCCGACCCCTACATCTACGCCGCCACGCCGGTTTCCAAACGAACGCTGCATATCGAATATTCGTCGCGCGTGAAGACTTTCACGCTGGAACCCAGTATCGTGACGCAGTCGGAATCGGTAATCGTGGACGGCGCGAAATACACGCGCAACCTCGACTACTACATTGACTACGATTCCGGCTTCATCACTTTTTACAACGAATCGCGCATCAACTCCACCAGCGTCATCCAGATAACTTACGACGTGTCGCAGTTCGGCGGGCTGGGCACGTCGGCCCTGCTGGGCGGCCGGGTTTCCTACGATCTGGGCAGCAAGCTCAGCGTGGGTTCCTCGCTGCTGTACCAGACGGCCAGCAAAGCAAAAACCGCGCCCGACATTTCCGATATCGCTTCGAGCATGCTGGTTTACGAAGGCGACACGCAGCTAAAGAACGTCAGGCTGCTGGGAGTCAACTCCTCGTTCGGAGCGGAGGCGGCGCAAAGCCGCAGCAATCCGAACCTTAACGGTCTGGCGATAGTGGAGAACATGGAAGGCGTCAAGGAGGAAACCACCGCCAGCCTCGACGCCATCAGCTGGCGCATAGCCGCCAACCCGATCTACGCGCCCGCGCTGCCCTCGGCGGTAAGCTGGCTCAACACCACGGTCAAGACGCTGGAAATCAATCCGCACGCCAGCGCCACCGCGGACGACACGCAGACGGTGCTCGTCATCAATTACGATCTGAGCGTGTCGTCGGAAGCGTCCATAGTGTATCCGTTCGACCTGTCGGGCCTGGATTTCTCCTCGAAAAAAATACTGCGCATGGTGGTCCGCGGCGACGGCTCCGCCGCCGTGCCCGGCCCGTCGGTCAACCTGCATTTCGGGCAGATCAACGAAGATTCCGACGGGTCCGGCGGCATGACCCTGACCTGCGCCAACGGCACCACGCTGGTAAACGCGCCAAAAACCGAAGACCTCAACTGCAACGGCCAGCTGGCGGTCGGCGAGGATATCGGCTGGAACTATAATCCCGCGTCGGGCGTCAGCACCCGTTACGGAGCCACCAACGGCATCATAGACACCCAGGATCTTAACGGCAACGGCATTCTGGACGCGCAGGATTTCACCGGCGGAGATTTCGGCTACGTCAACGGCACGCTGTTTACGGACATGAGCAACAACACCCAGACCAATTCGATAAATTTCACCGGCTGGCGCACGCTGCAGGCTGGTTTCAGCATCGTTTCAACCGACACTTACAAGTGGACCGCGGTAAAACAGGTCCGCATCTCGCTGCAGCGCGCGCCGGGCGGCAAGACGAAAGGACAGATCATCCTCGCGCAGCTGGAAGCGGAAGGAAACACCTGGACAGTCAACGCTTCCACGCCGTCCTCGGCCAGTCTGTCGGTCGCGGGCATCAACAATGAGGACAATCCGGAATATTCCCCCATTTTCTCGGCGGGCGGCGAAGCCCAGCAGGTGTACAACGACCTCTACGGCTCGGTGGAAGACCAGCAGCAGCTTACCAATTCCGAAAACGTGATCGAGCAGTCGCTGAACCTGATCTACACCTCCACCGGCCCAGCTGTCATGTCGGCCGACCGGCGCTTCA
This sequence comes from Elusimicrobiaceae bacterium, assembly GCA_028700325.1. Lineage (NCBI taxonomy): Bacteria > Pseudomonadati > Elusimicrobiota > Elusimicrobia > Elusimicrobiales > Elusimicrobiaceae > Elusimicrobiaceae bacterium. The sequence goes on from JAQVSV010000031.1 coordinate 3,789, forward strand.
CCAATTCCATTGACATTTCAGCGCACAAACTGTTCAGCTTTCTGCTGAACAATCCGCCCGGAAACGAGGTGAGCACCACCACGCTCGTGTTCCTGCGCATCGGCACCGACTCCGCCTACAAACAGGTGCAGATTCCGCTCGGATTCACCGGCTGGCGGCAGTACAAACTTGAACTGACCGACAGCAACGGCGACGGCGTGGCCGACGACTGGCAGAACGCCTGCAACTACGAAATGACGCTCACGTCGTCGGGGACGGCATCATTCGCGTCAATCGGCATTATCCGCGCGGGCATCATGACAACCGACATGCAGGCCCATTCCGGATCGGTCTGGCTCGACGAGCTGTTTGTGGGCGAGCCGCGCACGCTGGTCGGCAACGCCAAAAAACTGCAGGCTGACTTTCAGGTGCCGGGCTGGGGCGAATTCGGCGGCAAATACAAGTCAATGGACCGCAATTTCCAGACCCCGGTTTCCGTCAACACGAAACAGGACTCCGCAGAAACGACCGCTTACATGCGCCTGCGCCGCATCTCGGTGCTGCCGATGGAGGCGACGTACTCGGACAAGAAAGTTGTCACCCCATACACCGTCACGTCGGACGACAGTTCCAACCTCGTGTCGCTTATTTCACAAGGCGAGGTGACTACCAAAAACGGCACCGCCAAAGCCACGCTGGCCGTGCCGAAACTGCCGCAGGTGGACATGTCTTACTCGTTCACCAAAGCCAATTACGCGTCACTCGGCCGTGACGACGATTATAAAATTTACTCCGCGGCGATGAAATACAGCGTGCCGCTTAAAACCGCGGCGCTGCCCCGCAGCATTGACGCGCGCTATTCCCGCGCGAACAACGACACGGTTTACAATAACCTGTCGCTCATCAGCACGAGCAGCTATTACACGGCTTACGAAAAAGTGGACGACATGAGCCTTGGCCTGATGTTCGCGCCGTGGAAAGGCGCGGCGTTCAACCCTTCCTACGCGCTCAAGCAAAGCAAGGAAACCCGGCCCGGCGCAGGCGCGGGCGATACGGCCGTCTCCTACAACAAATCGCTCACCCAGACGGCGGGCTTCACCGGCAATTTTCCGCTGCTGGCGTGGTTCAACCCAACGGCGAGCTATTCGGTCAACACGATCGAAAACGCGAACCTCACCGTCAGCACCATTACCGTAGGCGCCAATTCGCAGGCCTTCAGCGTGGGGCAGATAAAAACGGTCAACCGCACGGCCAACGGCGGACTCAACATAAATCTCAGCGGCGCGCAGGTCGTGCCGTCGTGGGCCGCGCTCAAAACCCTTACGCTCACCGCCGGCTACCAGCTGCAGGACGGCGACACCTGGACCGGCGTGGACAACAACATGGACACCAAAACGATGCTGTGGATACGCATCCCGCTCAAAACGGCCAGCATCTACACCGCGCGCACCAACCTTACCCTGCGCGACACGGTGACCTCCACACAGCGCTGGTCGCCGCTGTCCACCGTATCGTTCGGCAAAACGCTCGCGCCGCTGAAAACGCTCGCGCTTTCCAACACCTTCTCCTATGCCGTGGAGCGCAAGGAAATAACCGGTACCTACACCAAAACGGTTACGAAAAACCTGCCGAACATACTGGCGACCCTTAACCAGCTGGAAACGCTTACGGGCACGTCCCGCTGGATCAGCAGCGCGATCGGAAACGTCAAGTACTCGCGCAAGACGACCGAAGTCATCGCCACCAGCCTGGCCACGGAAAACACCTACGGCGTGGATCTGCGGTTTCTGGCAATGAAAAAAGTGGACAGTTCCATTATCGCCAACTTCATCAACACCAACACCGTGGATCTCCGGCTGAACGCTGAAACCGCCTCGACCAGGCACCGCGACGCGAGCGTGCAGGGGACATTCAATTCCGGCAAATTCCGCCTGACACCGAAAGTGGATTACTCATTCGACCAGTCATACACTTCCGCCATGCTGTCGGGCGAAACCACCACCGTGACGCCCAGCCTGCTCGCGCGCGCCGACATGAACCTGCCCAAAGGCCTGCAGCTGCCGTTTATGAGCAAGCCGCTGATGTTCACCAACCGCGTGGTATGGACCACGACGCTGAGCTTCGCCGTCAAACGCTCCCAGATCACTCAGGCGGACAATACGAACCTGCTGTCGCTTTCAACAAACGCGGATTACGAGATATCGAAAAACCTGCGCGTCGCGCTCAACGGCGGTTTGCAGCGGCTCTGGCACAAATACCTGCCGGAAGAAGAATATGTCAGTTTTCAGGCCGGCACAACAATGACGCTGCAGTTCTAGCGGTTCCCCTATGACCGGAAAAACGGATAACCCCTGTTCCCGTCCGCGCCAGGCGGGCCTCATGCAGCAGCTGAAGACGCTGGTTCTGCACATACTGCTGCCGCATACCTGCGCGCACTGCGGCGCGGATCTGCCGTTCGGGAAAACCGCGCTGCTGTGCCGCGCCTGCCAGGCAAAACTGCTGCCGGTGTCATATCCCCTGTGCCTGCGCTGCGGGTTGCCTTTGCCCGACGGCGGCGCGCACTGCCGCCATTGCCTGGGCGTGAAAGCGGACGGCTACAAATGCAGAATAATCCGTTCCGCGCTGCACCTGACGCCGGAACTGAAAAGCGCGGTTCATTCGTTTAAATACCGCTATAAACCGGGCATGGCGGCTTATCTGGCGCAATACATGCAGCTGGCTTACCTGCGGCACCCGGAGCTGCACGGCGCGGACGCGCTGGTTCCGGTTCCCATGCATGAGAAACGGCTGGCAGAGCGGGGCTTCAACCAGTCCGCCGCGCTGGCGCAGGAACTGGCCCGCGCCGTAAAAATACCTGTAGCCGATGCCTTGCTGTCAAAAACATCTCCAACGGCCCAGCAGGCTAAACTGAACCGCGGGCAGCGGCAGAAAAACCTTTTGAACTCTTTCGCGGCCGCGCCCGGCGCGAAAGGGCTGGAAGTGCTTTTGATAGACGATATCTGCACCACCGGCGCGACTCTGGAGGAATGCGCCCGCGCCCTGCGCCGGGCCGGAGCCGGCCGCGTGCGCGCGCTGACGCTCGCCCGGGAATTGCCGCCCGCCCGAAAACCCGCCGCGCCGGATACCGCCGGCGATATGGACCCGTAAACCGAAGGCCCCGCTGACGCGGGGCCTTGAAAAACACGGAAACGCGCTGCCCGTTTACAGCCGCACGATTTTTTTAGACCGGATGCCTTTCGCCGCGTTTCTGGTATCAAACACCAGCGCGGAATGCCGGACCAGCTCCCTGTAATCAACGCATTTATGTGCGGTAAGGATTACAACGCAGTCGTACTTCGCGAGCATCGCCGCGGACAGTTTTTTTGAAACCAGCTTTTTCCCCGCCACCGCGAACTCCCTTACATACCGGTCATGGTAATCCACCCGCGCGCCGGTTTTGCCGAGCAGGGAAATAACGTCCAGCGCGGGCGATTCGCGCGGATCGGAGATATCGGCCTTGTAAGTGACCCCCATCACCAGAATGGCACTCCCCGACAGACACTTGCCCGCTTCGTTAAGCATCCTGTAAACCCTGTTCACAACATAGGCCGGCATGGTGGAGTTGATCGTGCCGGCCAGCTCTATAAAGCGCGGCTCGAAATTGAGTGTTTTCATTTTCCAGCCGAGATAATGGGGATCGAGCGGGATGCAGTGTCCGCCGATTCCGGGGCCGGGATAAAACGGCATGTATCCGAACGGTTTTGTGGCGGCGGCATCCAGAATTTCCCACACATTCAGGCCCAGCCGGTCGCACATGAGCGCGAACTCGTTGACCATGCCGATATTGACCGCGCGGAAGGTGTTTTCAAGCAGTTTCACCAGCTCCGCCGCGCGGGTGTTTGACACTTTCAGCACGCGTTCGACAACTGCGCCGTACAGCGCGGCGGCATATTCCGTGCAGGCGGCGGTTTCGCCGCCGACAACCTTGGGCGTATTGATAATGCCGTAATCGGGATTGCCCGGATCAACCCGCTCGGGCGAAAACGCCAGATAGAAATCGCGGCCCGTTTTAAACCCGGTTTCCTCCAGCATCGGACGCACCAGCTCGGTGGTCGTGCCGGGATAGGTGGTGCTTTCCAGTATTATCAGCTGGCCCCGGCGCAGGTATTTGCGAACCGACTCGACCGCCGCCACTATATACGAAACATCGGGGTCCTTGCTTTTGCGCAGCGGCGTGGGCACGCAGATGATAATGGCATCCTGTGCCGCCAGCTCCGAAAAATCGCCGGTGCAGCGCAGCGCGCCGGATTGCACGAGCGGAGAAAGCGTGTCGTCCGCAATATCATCCACATAAGATTTTCCGGCGTTAAGACCGGCCACTTTTTTCAAATCCACCTCGAAACCGGTGACTTTAAATCCCGCGCGGGCAAACTCCACGGCCAGCGGCAACCCCACATATCCCTGCCCGATAATGCCGACCGCGGCTTTTTTCGTTGCTGCAAGTTCTGGAAAGTTTCTCATCATATATCCTGTAAATCCCTTACTAATTAAATATAACTAATTCTACAAAATTACCGGGCTCGCGCGCAGGCCCCGCGCATTTGCAGCGGGCAGCGAAAAAGGATATCATATGGTCAGCGTCATATAAGACGATATCCGTTTCACTTTCGGCGGCGACCATAATGAAAAAGATGAATATTTGTGTAGTAGGCACCGGTTATGTGGGGCTGGTTACCGGAGCCTGCCTCGCGCAGGCGGGGCACCGGGTGGTATGCGTGGATTCCGATATCCGCAAAATCGCCATGCTGGAGAAAGGCGAAATACCGATTTATGAACCCGGTCTGGCGGAAGTCGTGGCAAAAAACCGCAAAGCCGGCAGGCTGTTTTTCACCCGCTCGATAGCGCAGGGAATCATCCATAAAGGCCACCACGCCGACGCGGCGTTCATCGCGGTGGGCACGCCGCCCCGGTCGGACGGGTCGGCCGATCTGTCATTCGTGGAAAAAGTGACCGAGGAGATCGCGTTGGCGATAACACAGTACACGGTCATCGTTGAAAAATCCACCGTGCCGGTGGAAACGGGCGAATGGATCGCCAAAACCGCAGCCCGCTTCGTGCGCAAGGGCGTGGAATTTGGCGTGGCGTCCAACCCGGAATTTCTGCGCGAGGGCTCCGCGGTAACCGATTTTCTGCATCCCGACCGGGTGGTGGTAGGCACCGAATCCGACCGGACGGCCAAAGTGATGAAAGACATTTACGCCCCGCTCGACTGCCCCATTCTGCTGACGGACACAAAAAGCTCGGAACTGATCAAGCACGCGTCAAACTCGTTTCTGGCGGCCAAGATTTCGTTCATCAACGCCGTCGGCGCGCTGTGCGAACGGACTGGCGCGAATGTGGAAGACGTAGCCAAAGGCATGGGCATGGACGCGCGCATCGGCCACAGTTTCCTGCGGGCAGGCATCGGGTTCGGCGGGTTCTGCTTTCCTAAAGATCTTGAAGCGTTCTACTGGATCTGCCGCAAAAAAGGCTACGATTTCGAACTGCTGCGCACGGTAACGGAAATCAACAACGACCAGAAGATGTGGCCCATCCGCCACGCCGAAGAGGAACTGTGGAATCTGGGCGGCAAAACGGTGGCGGTGCTGGGCCTGGCGTTCAAACCCGACACCGATGACATGCGGTTCGCGCCCAGCCTGGATATTATCCACGCTCTGCGCGAGCGGCGCGCGAAAATCCGCGCTTACGACCCCGTGGCGCAGGAAAACGCGCGCAGGGTGCTCGGCTCGAAAGCGATAACGTTCTGCAAAGACGCTTACGACACCGTCAAAGGGGCCGACTGCGTCATGCTGATCACCGAATGGCCCGAATTCAAGAAACTGGATATGGAAAAAGTGCTCAGGCTGGTCAGGCACCCGATCCTGCTTGACGGGCGGAACCTGTATTCCCCGGCGAAGATGCGGAAACTGGGATTCACCTACAAATCCGTCGGACGGCCCTGATGAAAATACTGGTGACCGGAGCGGCCGGCTTTCTGGGCAGCCATATCTGCGACTACCTGCTGGCGCGGGAGCACCAGGTGGTCGGGATGGACAACCTGCTCACCGGCTCGATCGAAAACATCGAGCATATGTTCCAGAACCCCGGTTTCATGTTCATCCGCCACGACGTGACGAATTATAATCATATCCCCGGCCCGGTGGACGCGATTCTGCATTTCGCCAGCCCGGCCAGCCCGGCCGATTATCTGCAGTTTCCGATCCCGACTCTCAAAGTGGGCGCACTTGGCACCCACAAAGCGCTGGGGCTGGCCAAAGAGAAAAACGCCATTTTCATGCTGGCGTCCACCTCCGAAGTGTATGGCGATCCGCAGGTCAACCCGCAGGTGGAGACCTACTGGGGCAACGTGAACCCGATCGGCCCGCGCGGCGTGTACGACGAGGCGAAACGGTTTGCAGAAGCGCTCGCCACAGCTTATCACCGGTACCACAAACTGCCGATCCGGATAGTGCGGATTTTTAACACGTTCGGGCCTCGAATGCGAATTAACGATGGCCGCGCCGTGCCCAATTTCATGACCCAGGCGCTTACCGGCAAGCCGATAACAATATACGGGTCCGGCTCGCAAACGCGCAGCCTGTGCTATGTAAGCGATCTGGTGGACGGGATTTACCGCGCGCTTGAAAGCGACTGCAATGAACCGATCAATCTTGGCAACCCGCACGAAATCACGGTGCGGGAGCTGGCCGAAACAATAAAAAAGCTCACCGGCAGCGCCGCGCCGATCGTCACCGAACCGCTGCCGCAGGACGATCCGCAGGTGCGCCGGCCCGACATAACGCGCGCCAAAACGGTTTTGGGCTGGGAACCCGAAGTGGAACTTGAAAAAGGCCTGCTTTCCACGGTTGACTATTTCCGCACGCAACTGCGGAAAAAAGGAATTCTGGCGGCCCGGTAAAACCCGGTATTTTGACGGTTTGCCACCCCGCCGCCCGCACCGCGAAAACCCGAATGGCGCGCAGCGGCGGCTGAAAACATTTTCCCGTCCTGCGCGTTTGGGCGGAAGCCGTTCATCCGCCGCCTGCTGGCTTGAACGCGCAGGGAACTGCGATCTTAAACGCAGCTCCCCCGGCTGTGCCATTGGTCTGCCGGTTATTATTACGCTTTACCGGCAAGCCGGGGGTTCTTTTGGTCAGGACTTCGTTTGCCCCGCTTACACAGGATTACACACGCCAGCCCTCTGCTTGAGCCATGCCATGCCGGCAATCATTATGCCGCGCCGGCCGGCGCCGGGATTTTGTGAGCGGAATTTACAAAAGCCGCCCGCGTCAGTTATGACGCGGGCGGCTTTTCCTGAAAAATACGTTAAGCCGGGCAGACCATATTAAATCGGCAGATTGAACCCTTCAAACTCCGGCGCGAGCTTGGGTTTTTCCTCTTTTTTCTCGGCTTTTTTCTTCACCTTTTTCTCCGGTTCCGGTGCGGCGGCCGGTTTTTCATCCGCGACGGTGGTTTCAGCAGCCGGCACGGCGGCGGGAGGCGGCGGGACAACCTTTTTAATCTTCCGGCCCTCTGCAGCGATCTGCTTCTCAAGAATGACCAGATAATCGCGCTTCTGATCCTCCTCCAGCCGCGTCATGAGAACGGAAGGAATGCGGTCAATCGTTTCCTGTATTTTATCGCGTATGACAACCAGCGATTCACGCTTTTTGGAAAGCAGTTCGGACTGCTCGGCATAGTCTTTCAGACGCGCCTCGTATTTCTGGCGGTGCTTTTCAAAAAGCTCGCGCAGCTTCTGCTCCTGATTTTCAGTCAGTCCGAGATCCTCGGCGAGCGAGTCAACCAGCGCGTCATAATTTACCGGGGGTATCGCGGAAGACACCACATTATCGAACTTATCCGCGCATGACTGCGATTCCAGCTCCGGCGCGGCCACCCGTTCTTTTCCGTCGGCCGCGGGCTCGGCGATCTTTTCCTTTGAACCGAACGGCCAGAACGCCTGAGCGGCGGGCGCAGCCGCGCCCAATAGCGCGCCCGACAGCACTGTCAATAAAATTTTTCGCATAAACACCCTCCGCGATTAAAACTCCGCGCCCAGCGCGGACCCGGTTAATGGTAGCATATTTGCCGCCCCGAGCAAATCGGCGGGCTTGCCCGGCACGACGGGCCGGTGAACCCATATGCATGTAAATATTGTACAATATAGGCAATGAAAGCCATCCTCTTTGACCATGGCGGCACCATTGATTCAAACGGCACCGCATGGAAAGAGCTGTTTTTCCCGCTTTATCTGGAATGCGGAATACCCGTGTCGAACGAGCAATTCGACCGGGCGTTTTACGATGCCGACGACAACCTGTCCGCGCGCCACCGCCTTCAGGGGCTGGGGCTTGCCGAAACGGTGCTTCTGCAGGTAACCGACGTGCTGGAAAATCTGCGGATGGAAGATTCCGTCAAAGCCGAAAAAATTGCCGGCGAGTTCGTAAAGAACTGCCGTATGTTTTTCGCCCGGAACAAACCGGTTCTGGCCGCGCTGGCAAAAAAATTCAGGCTGGGCGTTGTGTCGAACAATTACGGGAATCTGGAAAGCATGCTGAACTCCGAGGGGCTGCTCGAGTATTTCGGCGCGGTCGCCGATTCCGGCGCGGTAGGCAGCGCCAAGCCGGATAAAGGGATTTTTCTGCACGCGCTGGACCGGCTGGCCGTTTCTCCGCGCGACGCCATGATGGTGGGCGATTGCGCGCGCCGCGATATCGCGGGCGCGCTCGCGCTGGACATGCGGGCGGCTTTTCTGCGCGGCAGCCGGAAAGAACAGGCGCTGCCGCAGGACTGGGGGGCGCGGGTAATCGTGCTCGACTCTTTGCAGGAACTGCCGGAGAAACTGGCCGCCGGGGGATTTTGACCGGGAAATTTTTATCAGGATAAGGAGCAACGCCACATGATGTTTCAAAAACACGCCGGCATCTTCGCCGCGGGTCACGGCACAAGGCTTCAGGCCGCGTTTCCCGGCATAGTCAAGCCGATGGTTCCGCTCATAAACGTTCCGCTCATAGAATGGACCGTGCGGATTCTGAAAACCGCCGGGTTCGAGGATTTCACGATACTCTTAAATTCCGCCGGCAAACCCGCGCGCGCGCATCTCAAGCAGGCTTTTCCCGACCTGAATTTCGTTTTTCTGGTAAAAGACACCGAAACCTCCTATGAAAGTTTCCGGCTGGTGGCGCAGACCCTGGCCCAGAAAACCGACCATTTTCTGCTGAGCACGGTGGATTCGCTGTACAATCCCGCCGATCTGGAGAAATTCATCGTATCGGCCCAGTCGAGCTTCGCGGACGCCGTGCTGGGCGTGACCGACCGCGTGGCGGACACCAAACCGCTCTGGGCCGATATCGAGGACAACGGCCTGATTTCCCGGCTGGGGCCGGGCTGCGCGCAGAAAAAATTTGTGACCAGCGGGATTTACTTCCTGACCAGCGCGCTGGCCGAACAGATGCCGGAAACCAGGAACTACGCCGCTTTGCGGGAATATCTAGCCGATATCGCAGCGCAGGGCAAACGGATATCGTCGTTCCCCATCCGCCAGAGCGTGGACGTGGACACGCCGGACGATATTGAGTTTGCCGAGGAATTCCTGTACAAACAGTTTCTCCGCAAGCCGGGGGAGAAGTGGGGCTGAGGCCTCCGTCATTAACCGCTTATGCCGAAAATACTCGCCATCTACCGTGAAATCACCAACTCGCCCAACCATGAGCAGGATGATACGCTCATTCTGCGCGCCGTCGCGGAGGAGTTGAGCAAGCTCGGAGCGGAAACCGCTCTGCTGGAGCCTGAAAAAATCGGTTCCGTAAACCCGGCGGAGTGGGACGCCGTCATTCCGATGTGCGAAAATCCTCCCGCGCTCAAAACAATCGCCGGCTGGAAAGGCCCCCATATAGTCAACCCCGTCGAAGCGGTGCTGAACTGCTACCGCGTGAATATGACGCCGCTCATGAGCGCGTGCGGCGAAATACATCCGAAAACCGAGATTATCCCGACCGAGGCGCTCGGCGCGGGCAAACCGGTTTCCTGTTTCGGGCCCAAGGGCGCATGGGTCAAGCGCGGGGACGTGCACAACACCTGCGACCACGACGTCGTTTACATCGGAAACTGGGCGGATGCCATGGCGGTGCGCCGGGATTTCGAGCCGCGCGGAATCACCAGCGTGGTGGTGCAGGAACACATTGACGGCGATCTGGTAAAGTTTTACGCGGTCGGCCCGCTTAAATGGTTCGGCTGGTTCTATCACAGCGACCCCGCCAACCGGACGCATTCTTTCGATCTGGAAAAACTTGAAAACCACGCGGCGCAGGTGGCGCGCGCGGTAGGTCTGGAAGTCTACGGCGGCGACGCCATCATCACGCCGCAGGGCCGGATTTATGTTATTGACATCAATTCCTGGCCGAGCTTCGCCAGAGTGCGCGACGAGGTAAAAACCCCCATCGCGCAGCACATTTACGCCAAAGTTTCGGGCAAACACGCCGGCCGCAGGGCCGTTAAAGGAGCCGTACTATGACAACAGCAGTGAAATCGGAAGCATTCAAAGCGGGGCCGAAATCCTCCGCGCTTATCGCGGAAGAGCAGAAATACATCGCCCCCGGCAGCCAGCAGATCGGCACATTTTCGGGTGTGGCCATGGAGCGCGGGGAAGGCTCGTATTTCATAGACGTTGACGGCAACCGCTATCTGGACCTTTATGCGGGAGTGGGCGTGGCCAGCATCGGGCACGCGCATCCCAGATACGTCAAAATCCTTTCCGAACAGATCGGGAAAATCGGAGTGGGCAGCTTCTCGACCGAAAACCGGATGAAATTTCTCAAGCTGCTCGCGTCCGTCGCGCCGGGCGAGCTCAAGCGCACGCAGCTCTATTCGGGCGGAGCGGAAGCGGTGGAAGCGGCCCTGCGCCTCGCGAAAAGCTACACCGGCAATTACGAATTCGTGGGTTTCTGGGGCGGATTCCACGGAAAATCCATGGGCGTGCTCGGCCTGCTGGGCGACACTTTCAAGCATAATTTCGGGCCTCTTCCGGCCGGCATGCACCTTGTGCCGCACGCATACTGCTACCGCTGCCCGTTCAAGATGAAACACCCCGACTGCGGGCTGTTCTGCGCCGAGTTCGTGCGCAAGAACCTCAAACTGCAGACCACCGGACGCATAGCCGCCTTTATCATGGAGCCCGTCCAGGGCACCAACGGCAACATCGTGCCGCCTGCGGGATACCTGCAGGCGATGATTGACATAGCGCACGAAAACAACGCGCTGTTCATCGCCGACGAAATGATCTGCGGGTTCGGCAGAACGGGCAAAATGTTCGCCGTCGAGCATGAAAACGCGATGCCCGACATGATCACGGTGGGCAAAGGCATCGCGGCGGGCTTTCCCGTCAGCGGGGTTATTTCGACTGAAAAGATAATCAACACCAAGCCGTTCGCCAACCCGAGCGGAAGCTCGTCAAGCTACGGGGGCAACCCGATGGCGGGCGCGGCCTGCTATGCGACGCTGTCTACGATAATTGACGAAAAGCTCGTCGCGAACTCGGCCGAAGTGGGCGCGTACATGCTGCAGGAACTCAGGAAACTCCAGGACAAATACCGTTTCATCGGCGACGTGCGCGGCCGGGGCCTGATGATCGGCGTGGAAATGGTGTCCGACAGGACGACAAAAGAGCCGCTGCCCGGCGAGATCACGCGCGCGCTGTTTGACGAATGCCTGAAGCGGGGCGTGATGTCGATGTGCTATTCAAAAACCATCCGCATCAACCCGCCGCTCGTGATCACCAGAAAAGAAGCCGAGGAAGGGCTCGGCAAGCTCGACGAAGCGTTTGCCGCGCTGGCCAAGCGGTTCAACCTCGGCTGATCATGCACAGGGGCGCTTTAGCGGGGTTCGGGGCGGTGGCTGAAAACGGCCACTGTCCGGCTCTGCTGGACCAGAAAGACTGTTTGGAGATCGTGGCGGTGGCGGAGCAGTCGCAGCAGCGCCGGGCCGCGGCGGCGCGCTGTTTTCCCGAAGCGCGGATCTACGAATCGCTTGCGGAACTGCTGGCGGCGGAAAAACATCTTGATTTCGCCGACATAGCCACGCCGCCCGCCTGCCATTTCGGCGCGGCGGAAGCCTGCCTTGAAGCGGGCCTGCATGTGCTGTGCGAAAAACCGCTTGTGTTTTCGCGCCGGGAATTCGACCTGCTGCTCAAGGCCGCGGAAAAGAAACGGCTCGCGCTGTTCACCGTGCACAACTGGAAATACGCGCCGCCCATGCTTAAGGCAAGAGAACTTATACAAAAAGGAATGATCGGCGCGGTTCTGCATGCGGAACTGCATGTTCTGCGGAACCAGCCTTCCGTAACGGCGGACGGCAGGGACTGGCGGCAGGATCCGAAACTGTCAGGCGGCGGGATCATGGCGGACCACGGCTGGCACAATTTTTATCTGGCGCACTGCCTGACGGGCGGCAAACCTCTGTCGGTTACGGCGGCATTCACCGGCGCCGGGCGCGAGAAAGCGGAACGATCCTGCTCCTGCCAGATAGAATTTGAAGGGGCGGACCCGCAGGAGCGGAAGACCGCGCTGGTATATCTGACCTGGGAAAGCCCCGTCCGAAAGAACTGGGGCGCGGTATACGGCAGAACGGGGATCATTGAAATCCGCGACGATATTGTTATACTTGAAAGGAAAGGTGAAAAGACGGTAATGTTTGAGACCGGCGAAAAACTGTCCGCAGGCTCGGCGCATCCGACCTGGATGGCTGGTCTGCTCGGTGAATTCAAAACCGCGCTGGAAAGTCCCGCACAGCGGCTCGCCAATCTTCGTGAAGCCGAAACCTGCGTGGCTCTTATGACGGCGGGTTACGAATCGGCGCTTACGGGCGGCACCGTGCAGACAGGGTTGCTTCGAACTTTTGCGCAACATTTTATTTAGGAGGACGAGATGTCACACAACAAAAACGGAATTGCCCCGTCAAAAGGCAAACTGGGGGTACTGATACCGGGTATGGGCGCGGTTACCAGCACGCTCATAGCAGGCGTGGAGCTGGCCAAACGGGGTTTGGGAGAGCCGTTCGGATCCGTCACACAGATGCAGAGGATCCGGCTGGGCAAACGCTATGAAAACCGCAACCCGCTGATAAAAGATTTTGCCCCTCTGGCCGGGCTGAATGACCTGGTGTTCGGAGGCTGGGACATTTTCAGGGACGACATGTATCTTACCGCGCTCAAGGCCGGCGTGCTGCACCCCAGCAAACTCGAGCCGATCAAAGCCGCTCTGAAAAAAGTCAGGCCGATGCCTGCGGTATTTGACAACAATTACGTGAAAAACCTTGCGCCGGAACCCGGCATGATGAAAAAAGCCAAGAACAAAATGCTTCTGGCCGAGCAGCTGATGGCGGACATCAGGGCGTTCAACAAGGCGAATAAAATTGACCGCAATGTAATGATCTGGATCGGCTCCACGGAAGCGTATTCCAAACCCGGGCCGGTGCACAACAGCCTCAAAGCGTTCGAGGAAGGCCTGCGGAAGAACTCGCCGCTGATTTCGCCTTCCATGATTTACGCTTACGCCGCGCTGAAGATGGGCATTGCGTTCGCCAACGGCGCACCCAACCTTACCGTTGACATGCCCGCCCTGCGCGAACTGGCTGAGCGCAACGGCCTGCCGGTTTCCGGCAAGGATTTCAAAACCGGGCAGACGCTTATGAAAACCATCGTCGCGCCGGGCCTCAAAGCCCGGATGCTGGGCCTGAGCGGCTGGTATTCCACGAACATTCTCGGCAACCGCGACGGCGAAGTGCTCGATGATCCCGGCTCGTTCAAAAGCAAGGAAGTCAGCAAGATTTCCGTGCTTGACACGATACTGGATGCCGAGCTGTATCCCAAGCTTTACAAGAACCATTACCACAAGGTCCGCATTGAATACTACCCGCCCCGCGGCGACGCGAAAGAAGGGTGGGACAATATTGATATTTTCGGCTGGATGGGGCTTCCGATGCAAATCAAGATCAACTTCCTGTGCCGGGACTCGATTCTGGCGGCGCCCGTCGCGCTGGATCTGATCCTCTGCACCGATCTGGCGCATCGCGCCGGGCTGAAGGGAATACAGGAATGGCTGTCTTTCTTCTACAAATCGCCAATGTGCCGGCCGGATCTCAAGCCGGAGCACGACCTGTTCATCCAGCACATAAAATTCAAAAACACGCTCCGGCTGCTGATGGGCGAGGAAGTGCTGGATCATTCGGGCCTGGATTATTACGACACCGTCAAAGGCCTGCCCGTAAAAGCGGATCTGCCAAAACCGGCCGCGTCGCCGAAGAAACCCGCGAAACGCGCTCCGCGCAAAAAAGCGGCCGTTAAATAACTTCAGGCGCGGATAACGGCAACGCCCCCGGTTTCGAGCCGGGGGCGTTGTCATAACCGCCGCGGCCGCCATTGCCTGACGAACGCCGGATCCGCCGGCACGCAGTTCACGGACCGGAGAACCGCAATGTACAAATGGATATTCCTTGCCCTGTTTGCCGGCGCCGTCTATTTCCACTCGGCAGAAACCAATCAATACCGGAAAATCCGCGATATTCTGCCGGAGGCGGCAGGAGTGCCGGTTCAGACGGAACTGGACGGAAACGCCCGCCCTGTCCGCTGCAGCGCCGGCGGCTATGAGTGGGAAATGACCCCGCTGTACAATTATGAAGCCACGGCGTTCGTGTTTGGAGTGTCGCATAACGCACTGAGCGGGCAAAAAGGGCTTGTGCCGGCGGATCTGGGCCTGCTGTGGGGCGATAACGCGCGCCATAAATATTACAGGAACGTCAAACTCCGCGTCATGCTCAACCATTATTCCGTCAGCTGGAAAGGGAAACGGCTGTTCAACATGCATGCGGCGGCGAACACACACTGCGCCACCTGTGACAGCGCAACCGCCGCGAAACTCCGCGCCGTGGCGCCCGGCGACCAGATCAGGATCAGGGGCAGGCTGATAAACGCGAAAATATTCAAAGAAGGTTCGGCAACGCCCATGACGTGGAACACCAGCGTCACGCGAAACGATACCGGCGAAGGTTCCTGCGAGCTGCTTTATGTGGCCGCGCCGCAGGATGTGGAAATCCTCAAACCCGCAACCAGATTCAACAAATATATGTTCCGGTTCTGCGCGTGGGCGATTCCGGCGCTGGGCGCATTTCTTTTTATCAGGCAGTATCGTCAGGCGAAAAAACTGGTCGAGGAACTGCACCGCCTGCCATGAACGCGGATCCTGCGCGCGGCCTGACGCCGGGGCGTTTGCGGCGCGCGGGTCGGAGCGGGCCCAGAATTTTGCTAACATATGATATTGATCGTTATGCGCGCATCCGCCCTGAAAACCCTGTCCGCGGCATTTCTGCTCGCGCTGCCGGCCTCCTGTGCGCCGGGTTTCTGCGCGCGCGACACTAAACTTCCGCCTGATCCTTATACCCAGACGATGTGGGACCGGATCATGATCCAGCAGTCCTACCGCAACATGCAGAAAGGAATGCATTACATGCAGGGCGGCGATTACCAGAAAGCCGCGCGCGAATTCGGCCGGTCGGTGGTGGAAAACAAAAACGACGCCTGGCCGCACGTCATGCTGGGTTCTGCGTTATACTGGACCGGGCAGGTTGACCAGGCCATGACAGAATACGAAACCGCCCTTGCAATTGACCCTGAAAACTCGCAGGCGCACCAGCTTATGGGCATAGCGCACGCCTGGAAAGGCGACGCGCACGCGGCGCTGAAGTCCTTTCTGGCGGCGGCGAAATACGAACCGAACCGGTCCGACATACAGATGGATATCGGCTCGATTTACGAATCGCTTGGCCGGCATGACCTGGCGCTCGACTATTTCCGCCGGGCGGTGAAACTGGAGCCGCGCCACCCGCTTTACCGGTACCAGCTGGGCCTGCTGGAAACGCGGCTGGGCATGGAAGAGAACGCCACGGAATCGTTTCGCGAGGCGCTGAGCCTCTATCCCGATTACGAGGACGCCATGCTCGAGCTTGGCGCGCTGTACGAACGGCAGGGCAAAACCGGCGACGCGCTCGGCCTGTTTCGCCGCGCGGTTAAAATCAAACCGCGCGATTCAGTGGCGCGTTTCCGCTACGCGCGGCTGCTGGCGGCAACCGGAAAACATAAGGACGCGGACGAAACGGTGAAGCTCGCCTTCAGCCTGACTCCGAACCGCAAGGGCGAAGGGCTGTCTTTGTCGCTGGCTTATTCCGGCAGCAAGTCGGACGGGACTGACTCGCCCGCCCGGGGCGGCGGCAGCGGCGGGCCGGACGGCGGCTCCTCCGGCGGGACTCAACAGTCGCCGCACTCCGGTCAGGCGGAGCAGGATAAAAAAACCGGCCCGGTTGATTCGCTCAAGCGCAACCTGGAACGCGTGCCGCTCGACCAGGAAATAAGCGTGCAGGCGGAAATCATCTATCTGCCGGACCGGAAACCGGAACTGCAGGTGCTCAAGCCCTCGGAACGGGGCGGAAAATCGGCGCTGGGCGACGCGCTTAAAAAAAATCTGTCCGCCGCGCCGGAAGTGATGTCGGTCAAACGCCAGTATTCGCTGCCCGCGTCGGACGCGGCGCAGCGGCGCGAAATGATCAAATCGCTGCTTGACGATATCGGCACGACGCTCAAAGAAATCCCGTCCGACGCCAATATGCGCATGGCGCTGAATATAGACGCGCAGAAACCGTCCGCGTCGGCAGCGGGAACCGGCGGGAGCGGCGGGCCGGACAACAGCGGCCCGGCCCCGGCCGGCAACGCACCGGGCCGCATACAGAATAAAAACGCGCGTGTCACATACAATCCGCGCCAGGTCGGCAACGACATGGGCCTGTGGGTAATGGGATCGTCGTGGCTGGAACTGGTGGATGAAACTCTTGCGGAAATAAAGGAAGAGCTCGAAAACTCTGACAGCCCGCAGCTGTGGGTTACAGCCGG
>JAQVSV010000032.1 GCA_028700325.1 Elusimicrobiaceae bacterium
GATCCCCCCCCCGCCAATAACGCCATCAAAACCCGCGGCGGCCGCACCCGCCACAGTATTTCCGGGCCGGGATCATGGGTGGGGCCGCACCACAGCGCAAACGCCGTGGCCGCCGCAGCCGCCAGCGCGAGCGAAATGATTTTGGCGCGCGCGCTCATGGCGTTTTCTCGTGCGCCGGAAACAGCAGGCTGTTAAATTCGGCCAGCGTGCCTACGATATTTACTGACGGACGGAGATACTCGTCGGCGTTTCCGGGACGCAGCACGCGCCGGTTTTTTATCGCCGGGACCAGGCCGGCTCCGGCCAGTTTTTCAAAGTCGGTTCTGACAAACGACAGGTCCAGAATAACATCCGGACTTCGCTCGACGATACTTTCCCACGCGACTTTTCCATAAGAGCTTTTCAAATCAGCGAAAATATTTTCACCGCCCGCCGCCGCCACCAGATCGGTTATATAGGATCCCGCGCCCGCGGTCCAGTGATTGACGTCCAGTTCCACATACACCCTCGGCGGGCGCGTGTTCCGCGCGCGCAGTTCAAGCGCGGCCAGTTCCGCGCGCATCCGGCCGGCGAGTTTCAGCGCCTCCGCGCGTTTGCCCGCCGCCTCGCCGATCAGCACGATCCCGTCGAACACGCCGGCCACGGTCTGCGGATCCGGTATCTCGACTGTTTTTATTCCCAGCCGCGCAAGCCGCGCGCGCGCGCCGGAGGTTCTGGTTCCGCCGGCCAGCACCACGTCGGGATGAAGCGACACTATTTTTTCGATGTCGGGGCTGAAACTGTCGCCGCAGCGGGGCACAGCGCTGCCAGCCGCGCAGAAATTGGACACGCACACCGGCTCAGCCCCCAGCGCGTAAAGCGTCCGGGTATTGGAAGGCAGCAGCGACACCACTCTGCTTTGCGCGCACCGCCCCCCCGCGCAGAACGCGAAACCCAACGCCGCGAATGCCGCGGCACGCCGCATTTTTACGTCAGTTTTCATTTTTAAATTCATGCCATCTGCGCCGCATGGAATTTACCGAATCGCGCCACCATTCTTTAACCCGGCCGGCATAACCCGGCCGGGAGACGGAGGAATTTCCCCTGTCCGGCCCGCGCGCAGGCGCGGCGGTTTCAACCCGCTCTGCGGCGTCCGCAACAGGAGCGGGCCCGCCTTCGGCCCACACTCCGCGCCGCGCAAGTCTGGCGGAGTTTTCCAGCCGCCGCATCTCGCGCGTGCAGTTTGGCCCGGGCACGGTGACCGCCAGGCCTAATTTTAAAAATTCCAGCGCGGGGTTCCAGCCGTTTTCAAGCGCCACATCGGACACCTTGTACCCGTCCCGGCCGGTGTTCTTCACTTCAACCACCACGTTTTTTTCAAGCAGCCGCTCGAAAAGAACTTTTCTGGCAGCCGCTTCCTTTTCCGGCGGCACGGTGACGCCCGCGAGCGTCACTTTTTCGGTTTTTTTGCGGCGCAGAACCTCCACCCTGTCGGCGCCGGTCACGGCGGTAACCGAACCGCTGAACGAATAGCCCGCCGCCGGCCCGCACAACAGAACCGGCAGCAAAACGGTATACAGCCTAAGCATTGGTTTCACGGTTTTTCTTTGAGTGCGCCAGCGATGCCAATACCGAACCCAGCAGCACCAGCACCACCACGGCGAGCGACACGCCTGTGCTGATGTGAAATACACCGGACAGAAGCATTTTCACGCCCACAAACAGCAGTATCACGCCGATCCCGTATTTAAGATAGCAAAACATGTCCATCATGCCCGCCAGCATGAAATACAGCGCGCGCAGGCCCATGATGGCGAACACGTTTGACGAATAGACGATGAAGGCGTTTTGAGTTATGCCCAGAATTGCGGGGATCGAATCAACCGCGAAAATCAGGTCCGAAGCCTCCACCACCAGCAAAGTGGCAAACAGCGGCGTGGCGAACAGCCCGCCTTTTCTCACAAAAAATTTCTCGCCATGCGGCTCCGCCGTAAACGGCATGAATTTCTTAAACAGCCTGAGCACCGGATTGCCGCCCGGATCAACGGAGCCGGAATCATGCGTCATCATTTTCACGGCGGTGTAAATCAGAATCACGCCGAACACATAAATGATCCAGCTGAACGCCAGCACCAGCCTGACACCCGCCATTATCAGTATCAGCCGCATCAGCACCGCGCCGATAATGCCCCAGTGCAGCACCCGTGGCTGGTACTGCGCGGGCACGGCGAAATAGGAAAAGATCATCACGAACACGAACATATTGTCCATTGACAGCGAGTATTCGATAATATACCCGGTCAGAAACATCAGCGCCGGTTCCGCGCCCATCCGCCACCAGACGAGCAGATTGAAGCACAGCGCAATGCCCACCCAGCCCAGCACCATCAGGCCGGCTTCTTTCATGCCGATCGCATGGGACTTCCTGTTTAAAATCCCCAGATCCACATACATGAGCAAACCGATCACCGCTACGAATACAATCCACATTGACAGTGGCGCGGACATAATATCTCCCATGACAACCATTTATACGGCTGTCTTCATTATATTATTTAAGCACGGGCTTGATCAGGTTTAAACAATAACCCCGGTGCGCAGGAACACCAGTTTAAAAACGCTTTTTCCGGCGGGATAAAGTCTGCCTGTTATTTCAAGATAGGCGGCTTTCTGGGCCTCGTACTCCAGCGCGCGCGCCGGCTCACCGCCTGGCGCGACGGCATCGCTTTTATAATCATACACCACAACCGCGCCGTCCGTTTCCGCGACCACATCCATTACGCCGCGCATCACGACTCCGGCTCCGGCGTCATAATAAAACGGCACTTCGCGGCCCAAAATTCTTGCGCGCGCGATTTCCCCGTACGCCGCCGACCCGGCAAACCCCGCCAGAATGGCGGCGGCGTTTTTTGCGGCCGCGTCTATCAGCCCGGCGGGATACCCGGTAACGAAATACCCGGCGGCCGCGCGCGTTTCGGCGGGCGTAATTTCGCCCCGAAAATCATGCAGTTCCAGCGCCTTGTGACAGATGCTGCCGGTAAGAACCGCCAGTTCGCGCCGCTGGGGAGCGTCGTCGTCCTCCGCGCCGAAATCGCGCTCTTTTGCCTGGCCTGTAGGGCTAGTGAAAAGCCGCCGGCCGGCGAAATTTCCAAACTGCTCCTCCCGCGCGGCGTTAAGCGCGCGCCAGGCGGCGCAGTCCTGCGCCCGTGTGGCCGGCAAACCGGCGTTTTTGGCGCACAGCGCCGGTTCCGAGTCGGCGCATCCGCTTCGCTCGACCGACAAAAACGCGCCGGCCAGACCGGAAAACACGGTTTCGTCGCCGATTTCCAGCAGCTTCGCCACGGAACCGGCCGGGAATTTGCCATGATGGCAAAACCTGCTGTCGGTACCGAACAGCATCAGCAGGTTGCGCGCTCGCGTAAGCGCGACATAAAAAACACGGACTTCCTCCGCCTGCGAATGAAGCTGTTCGCGTTCTTCCAGATACGCCATGCCGAAATCGGCGTACCGGCCGATGCGCAGGCCCGCCAGCCCGGCGGTATAATCCGCCAGCAGGGCGGGCCGGTCGTTCCCGCCGCCGGTCGAACCGGAGATATTGGGTATTATGACCACCGGAAATTCCAGACCCTTGGCCTTATGCATGGTCATAATATTCACCGCGTCAAGCCGTTCGTCGGCGAGCGGGCTTTCGCCCTCGCCCGTTTTTTCAGCCACGTAATCCGCCGCGCGCCGCACAAACGCGCCAGGCCCCAGCCCCGAGCGCTCGCCCGCGCACGCGAAGATCTCGGCGAATTTAAGCACGTTCAGCGCGGTCTGCTCGCCTCCGTAGGCAAGGGAAAGCAGTTCCGCCGCGCGGCTTTCGCGCAGTACCGTGTCAATAAACCGGCGCGACGGCAATTCCCCGGCATACACACGCCAGGCGCGCAGTTTCTCGAAAAACAGTTCCGCCGCGGCGACCGGCGCGGGCAGACGGTAATCCAGCCGGCCCCGGCACCGCAACTCATAAAGCTCGCGGTCGGAAAGGCCGGCGAGCGGGCTGCGCAGCAGCCCCGCGAGCGCAATCGTATCGCCCGGGTTGTCGAGCGCGGCCAGCAGGTTAAGCAGATCGGTAATTTCCTGCGTGGCATAAAAAAACCGCTTTTCCTCGACCACATAGCCGACGCCTGCTCGCCTGAACGCGTCCAGAAGCGCGCCGAGCGAACCAGCCGAGCGCAACAGCACCGCCACGTCTTTGAGGCGCATGATCCGGCCGGGTTCCAGTTCCAGCGAGCCGGCGTTTTCCCTGATCCAGCCCGCTATCAGCCCGGCCTGCCGCTCGCGCGACTCGGCCGCCGAAATCCTGCCGCCGTCCTCTCCCGCAACCAGCACCGCATGAGGCGGCGTCCCGCCCGTCCTGCCCGGCGGCGGGTTGATGCCGATATACTCCGGCTGAATATTTTCCTCGCGCCGCATCACCGGCCCCGTGAAATGGTTGACCGCGCCGATGAGCGCCGGAGTGCTGCGGAAGTTGGTTTTCAGCCGGCACAAAAGCGCATTCTGGGCCGTCATAAGCCCGGTGAACAGGTCATAAGCTTTCATGTCCGCGCCGCGAAACCGGTAAATGGACTGTTTCGGATCGCCCACCACAAACAGCTTGCCGGGCTTGAGCCTGAGTTCGCGCCACGACGCGGCGCAGCCGCCGTCATCCTCCGCGAGATACAAAAGCATTTCGCCCTGCAGCGGATCGGTGTCCTGGAACTCGTCTATAAGTATCGCGCGGTACTCTTTTTTCAGGCGGCTGCGCGCCGCGAAGTTGGTTTTCAGCAGATCGCGCGCGCGCACCAGCAGTTCGTTGAATGAAAGCAGCCGCTCATGGCTGTACCTGTCGCGGTACAAAGTGACAAACGGGCGCAGCAGCTCCACGCATTCAAGCACCGTTTTATGCGAATCAAGCGCGGCGGTTCTCATGAAACCGACAAGCGGTCTGGCGGCGGCGTAATCCTCGTCGAGCCATTCTTTCGGCTTTGCCGGCATATCGCAATCGAGCGGAGGACGGGAAGCGGAATAATCTCCGGTTTCAAAAGCGCGGGCGAACTCGTCGAACGCGCCGGCGCATTCCAGGAGCGCGGTTTCCAGCTTGCGGGCTTTTTTAGGCGCGTATTTTGCCGCCAGTTCCCGGGCAAGCCCGGCGCTCCGGCCGCAGAAGCCGACAAACTCCGCCCGGCAAGCGAGCGGCTCATAGCCGTTCATTTCAGGACGGCAGAGCGCTTCGGCCAGTTTCCGCAAATCCTCAACGGATACGCGGGCGAGCGCGCGTTTCCAGCCGGTTTTGCGCGGGGCATTTTCGCCCAGTTCGACATCAAGCCAGCCCTGCCATAAGCGCAGGAAAAAATCTTTCGCGGCTTCGCCGTCGTCAATCCTGGATTGGGGGTCTATCCCCGCCTCGACCGGAAACAGCCGCAGTATGTGCGACGCGAAACTATGGATGGTGCCCAGCTGCGCGCGCTCAAGCGCGTCAAGCGCGGTTCGCGCGCGATCCGCTATCTTCTTTCGCCCTGCGGGGGTGTCCGCCGCCGCAACCCGGTCAGCCAGCTCGGCGCAGAACCGGTCTTTCAGCAGTTCCTCGCGCGGCCCGGAGAAAAGCTCCGCCGCCTTGCGCAGGCGCGCCGCCAGCCGGATTTTTATTTCGGCGGCGGCTTTTTCCGTGAAAGTGAGCGCGACCACTCCGCCCGCGTCCGCATCCGGCACGGCGAGCAGCCAGAAACTGAGCCGCTCGATAAGCAGGGTGGTTTTGCCGGTGCCCGCGCCGGCTTCAACAATAATATTGCGGTCAAACACGAAGCGGGCGGCTTCACGGTCGGCGCGGTCGGGCAAAACGTCAGGATTCGTCATCTGAAGCTCCTCCGGTCAGTCTGTCCCGCTCGGAAAACAGCGCGCTCATGCGCGCCCGGCGCACGCTGGCATGATGGTTTTTGCGGCAGGCGCGCGCGAAATCGCAGTACTCGCACCATTTACCCCGGCCTTCATTGGGGTTGATGAAAAAATTTCCCGTTTCCGCCAGTCCCGCCAGAAAACGCAGAAGCGCGCACGCCCCGTCATGAATTTCATTCCAGTCGGAGGCGGACAGACTCTGCTCCTCCACCGCGCCGCGCGCGTGGTCCGGCGAAAACGCTTCAAGGCTTTTGAAAACCGCGCCGCGCGGTTTCAGTCCGCGCAACTGCGGCAGCGCCTGCTCCGCCATGAGAAAATACAGAAACGGCTGAAACCGCGCCGCGCGCAGCACGTCTTTTTTCAGCAGCCGGGATCCGCGCAGTTTCGTCTTGTAATCAACAACAAGAAAAGTGCCGTCCCCGGCGCCAACATCTATCCGGTCGGCTATGCCGGCGCATTTATAATCCTTCAGCTCGGCCAGCGCCGCCTCAAGCGGCTGCTCGAAACAGGAAGGCGCGAGCAGCGCGGCGGCGGTGCCGGCGACGTCGGCCCGCACGAACTCCTTTACGGTCGCGTGCATTTTCTCGCGCACCGTTTCCCAGACAACCGGATAAACCCCGTCTTTCCGTTCCGGCACCAGTTCCTCGAAAAATCTTGCCGCGCACAGCACGGCGCGGTCGGGTTCCGGCGCGGCCCAGAAATTTTCAGCCGCCAGCGCCCGGTATGCGCCGCACAGAACGGCATGATAGAAATTGCCGGTCTCGCGGGCGTCCGGCTTTGTCTGCGCGATCTCCGCGCCGCCGCGCAGGCCCAGCACCCGCGAGAAAAAATATTTTAACGGACACTTGCCCAGGTCCTCAAGCGAGGTCGGCGAAAAGCCCTTGCCGCGCAAGTGGAGAAGGTGCGGCTGGGGTGTCCCGATCAGCCCGTCGAATCCGCCCGCCGCCCCGCCCGCCGCGACCGCCCGCGCGCCCGCGCGCAGGGCTTTGAACGCGCCGCTGTCGAGCCCGGCGGCGGGATAGCCCGCTTCAGCATCCCGGGAGAGCGCGAGCTTGAGCGAAAAATCCCGCGCCGAAAGATACTTCTCGTCCACGCAGGAAAACTGCTCCGACAGGCGGCGCGGCACGCAAACGCAGAATTTCCCGTCGTCCGGCGAAACGGAACACGCGCGCAGCAGTTCCGCAAGAAAAGAGGACATTACCTTCGCCCGCCCTTCCTCGTCCGTCGCCTGCCACACGCAGAACACGCGCTCGGAGGCGGAATCGAGCAGATAATGGAAAAGCAGCCGTTCCTCGTCATAACCGTCGAGCTTTGGCGCGATCCAGTAGCCCAGCGTGTCGCGCAGAACGCGGCGCGCGCTGTCGCGCAGAACAGGATCCTCCCGGATCAGCCTGGGAAAACTCTTTTCATTCAGCCCCAGTATTATGACGGCCCGGTATGTCCGGCCGCGCGCGCCCATCGCGTCGAGCACGTCCACGCCGCACGAAGCGTTGCCGCCCGCCGGTTCGGCGGCCTGCTCCAAAAGCATGGCGGCTTCGTCCAGAAATTCATTTTCGCGGGCGGCGCGCACCAGCCCGTACAGTTCAAGCCCGTCAAGCGCCTCAAGCGCGGCGGCCGCGGCGGCCGGTTCCGTCACGATGTTTTTTTCAATCAGGCCGCGGGCCGCGCCGCACAGCGCGCGCCACGAACCGGCGCGCTCAAGCGCGGCGAGCGAACGGTCGGTTTCCGCCAGCCATTCGGCAAACGATTGCAGATCCGCCGCCGCGTACTGCGCGTTTGAAAACCGCGCCGCGCACGCGGGATCGAAAAGCGCGCGCCATTGTTCAATCCCGCGGGTGACACCCGCCTGCGCCATATAGCCGCACACCCGCGCCGCCCGAAACGCGCCGCCCGGCGCGTTAAAACAAGCCGACGACCAGACCGCCCGAACCTGCTCGGCCGGATAATTGTCGCGCCTGAGGCTGAGAAAGGTTTTAATCAGCCGCGCCGAAGGGCTGGCAAGGAGCGGCAGTTTCACCGCCGCCCGGAACGGCACAAGATATTCCCCGAAAACCGGTTCCAGCAGCTCGGCATAAGGCTCCAGCGTGCGCGCCACGACAGCTATATCGGAAAAAGCATAATTTTCCCGCTCCACCAGCTCCAGAATCTCCCGCGCGGCGAATTTCAGCTCCTCTCGCGCGCCGGAAACGGAAACGGCTTTAAGAGCTTTTTCAGGCACGGACGCGCACGCTCCATCCGGCGAGAACAGGCACCCCTCCGCCACGCCCAGCGCCGCAGGCTCCGGCTCCAGCCGCGTGATTTCTGCGGCGTAACCGGCGAGCTGCGTGTCGAAAAACCGGTCGGCGTGGCGCATGGCGTGAAGTTTTTCATGCGGATAAAAAAGCGTAACGGGAAAATTCTGGCGCACGGCATTAAAAAACTCCAGCTGCACGCCGGTCAGCTCGTAAAAACCATAATAGGCCAGCGAATCGAACCGCGCCAGATACGCGCTCTGCGGCGCGTTCTTTATCGCCCGCTCCGCAATCTCGAATCGTGAAAGCGCCGGCAGCCGTTCGACACCCGCCATATAAGCCGACCGCACCCGCAGCAGCCAGCGCACCGCGGCGGTATCGCCCCATTTTTCAAACGCGCCGTCCTCAAGCTGGGCAAGCACGGCCTCGTCATTGACCAGCGCATCCGTAAGGTCACGCACGCTTTCGCGCACCGCGGAAGCGAAGCCGCGCGTCAAAGAGCCGCTTTCAAGGGGATACAGTTCCAATACCGAACGCAACAGGAACTCCTGAAACCCGGGCGCGCTTATGACCGGCGGCACGCCATCGCCGCGGGCGGCGGCGAGCGAAGTTTTCGGCGGAAAATTTTCCAGCGCGACTTTCGCCGAGAGCGAAGAAAAAGTTTCAAACACGATATTGGCGCACGCTCCGCCCAGCGCCAGCCTGCGGCTCAGATAATCGGCCATGCGGGCGGAAGGAACGGCAATCAGCACGGGCGAAAGCGGCGTTTCGCGGGTTTGATCAAGAAAAACCGCAAACTGCCGCTCAAGAGAACGGAATTGTCCGCAATAAAGTTTCATAGCATTCAGACTGCCGGCTCCACTCCCGGTCTGCGCCGGGGCCATACCCAGCTTTAAATTCGCGGCGCGGGCGCATACGCGGCGTTTCTTTTCATTTTACTCAATTTCGGAGCCGTCAGGCGTTTCGCCAGAGCGCCTGTGTGCCGCGCCGCCAAATGTATTTCATTGCCTATTTATAATTTATATAATAGACGTGCAATGAAACGTGCGCATGCCCATATCGCCGGGTTTACCCTTATCGAAATACAGATAGCTGTTTTCGTATTGCTGCTGGCTGTCGCCGGAATGGGCGCGGTGGTGACGAACAATCTCAAACAGCTGACCTGGCTGGAAGCGCGAACCCAGCATACCGTATTCGTGCCGGCGGACAACACCTCCGCCATTTTTGCGGTCATATCCTCAACCCCGATGGCCGACAAATCCAGAAACCATGTTGACGTGACCGAAGTCGCGGAAGCTCCGCCCGATTTCACGGCAACCGTCCTGCTCACCGACCGATGAAAAATACGCGCGCAAACCGCGGCGGCATGACCATTATGGAAATGACCATAGCGGGTGTAATTTTCTCCGTTTTCATAGTGCAGTTCGGCAGTATCTGGACGTCAAGCTCCATGCAGCTCAACTATGTGCTCAGCCGCGCCAATGTCAACAGGGAAGCGGCGGTGGCGCGCACGATGCTGATGACGGATCTGTCGTCGGCTACGGCGGTGGCGCTGGCCGAGGCGCCGGCTAACGGGTTTGAAATTTATCAGGGCAACGGCTCCACCGTAACCTACACTTCCGGCGGAGCCGCGATGTGCCTGTACCGGCACGACAGCGCCGACAGCAGCGACATGACCGTAGCCAAGCTGCTGAAATCGCTTGCCGTGACGATAAGCGTAAGCGGAACGGATGTAAAAATGGTTTTTGCGAACGGCAAAGCCGAAGTAACACTGGATATGCGGCGTGACACTGTCATCAACGCCACGCCCTGAAAAAATATGAGCGAAAAACCCGGAACGCGCGGACGGAAGGAAAACAGAGGCAGCGCAATGCTTCTGGCGCTGGCGTTTATGGGAACATCGCTGGTAATCATAAGCATCTTCCACAATCAGCTCCGCACGCTCCTGAAACTGACGGACAACCCGAATTTCGCGGAATCGGGCGTGCCGGGCCAGCACAAAGGAATGGGCCGTGCGCTTGAATTGATTGAAAGCGGCACCCCGCCCGACGGTTATACCTGCGTTCTGGCCACCGCTGCGGCATTGCCTGAACAAATTGCGCTGGTCTATGACCTGCTGGACGCCACTTCCCGGCAGTGGCGCATAACGGCTTCGACCGATTCGGTGCGGATTTCCATAGCGAGCTGCGCCTGCCCGTCCGATTTTCTGGACGAAAACAAGTTCTGGAGCAAATGCGAGTAACATGTTTCAATGAACAACCCGGTTAAACTCATAAAAGACGTTATTTCGAAGTTCCACACGAGCTACGGCATCTATGTGGACGACGACAGCGTTTACATAATACGGCTGATGGCCGGGTTCAAGGAACCGCAGGTGAACCGGAAGCTGTCGGGGCCGCTGTCGAAAGAAAAACCGCTTGCGAAATATCTGCTGGAAATTTTCCCGCACGCAAAGCCCTTTGAGGAACGGATTGAATTCAAAAACATTTTTTCGGGCCACAAACACAAAAAGGAGCTGAAACTGCTTGAAAAGCTGTACCGGTTCCTGGCGGAACTGCCGGAAACAATGACGGTGGGGATAAAGGACACTACCGTATTCTATTACGCCTTCGCGGTTTCGCAGAAACAGAAAACCATTGACATTGACCTGATAGTGAACGAGAACCAGAAAGCGGAATTTCTGCATTCAAAGAAACTGATTTACGACTGGCGGAATTTCCAGAACGAGGATCAGAATTTCATTCTGATTTCCGCCGCGAAACGCCCGACCATCATGAAAATCTGGAAGGATTTTGACGATATCGGCCTGGTTCCTTCGCGTTTCGAACCCGGCCCGGTGGCGGCGCTGCGCGCGGCCTGGAACAAAGTGCCGCCTTCGTCCGCCTTGCCGGAGATACGCATTCTGATAGGCCCGGAAATGACGCTGGTATCGCTAAACAAGAACCGGGTGCCGCTTTCATGGAACCTGCTCAATACAGTGCAGGAAAACTTCGCGGAAGCCATTTTCCCCGCCACGCAGAACCTTGTGATATACACCCGCAAGCAGTTCACGGCGGACGGCGTGTCAAAGATTGTCGTGCAGGGCAGCAATCCCGACAGGAATCTGGCGGCCCGGCTCACCGAGATGACCGGGATCCCGTGCGAAACCCACGAGTTCGCGCCTTATGACGGCTATCTTGTCGCCTACGGGCTGGCGCTGGGCACGCTGTACCCGGAAATGCAGAATATCAATCTTGTCCGTGAAATCCAGAAACGCGTTTCGCTGCTGACAACATTTCCCTATCTGGAAACTTTCATCACGACCGGCCTGATTCTGCTGACCGCGATTTACCTCGGGATGCAGACAGAACGGCTGGACAAAAACGTGCGCCTGCGCACGGCAATGAACGCCCAGGTGTCCTGGGCCGCCAGCCAAAGCAATGACGCCATCAACAAATCAATAAAAACCATGCGCGCCGAAATGGGTCCGCTTACGGCATTTTACGCCAAGCGCACGTCGTGGAGCGACATTCTCACGGAACTGGCGGAGATTATTCCGCCATCCATCCAGATAAAAAGCCTTTACGGCCGCGATGTTTTATGGGCGGGAAAAAGAGGCGGCGCGCGGACGTTTATTCTGCAGTTCGAGTGCGTGAGCGGGGCGGACGGGGCTCGTCCCGAAACCCAGGTGGAAAAATTTCTGGACGCGCTCAAACAGAGCAAGCACCTTGTAAAATGGTTTCCGAAAGTCCAGCTGAAGGCGGTCTCAATGAAACCGGACGGCAGTAAAATTTTCGCTACGGTCACTTTGGAATGACATAGAATGGCTGAACAACAGGCTAACTCCCAGTCGGTATTCAAAGAGCAGCTGGACAAAGAAGTTATTGCCCGGCTGCAAAATCCGATAATCTTCCGCATCGTGGTGCTGGCACTAATCGGCATCGTGGGGCTTGGGAGCATGGGTGTGCCTATTTATCTGCATATCGGAACGCTGCAGGAGAAAGACCAGGTGCAGCGCAGTAAAAAAATCCTGATTGAACGGAAAGAAGAAGCCGAAGTGGCGCTCAAGGCATACAAAGCACGCCTGTCGCCCAACATACGCTACATTCAATGGCTGTCGGAGATACGGGATCTGGCGCTGGGTGCGGGCCTGAAAATCCTCAACCTTGACCCCAAGCCGGTGATAACGAAAGACAAAAACGAAATTCAGAGGCTGATCGTAACAGCCTCGCTGGAAGGCAGTTACGATAATATAGTGCAGTTCATCGGCACGGTGGAGCGCCGCAAATACGGGCTTTGCGTTGATGAAATACGGCTCAACCCGGCCGACAAAAACATAAACGCGGTTCTGCAGCTGGCGATGCTGCTGCAGCCCATGTCAAAATCGGAAGCAAAAAAAGGCGGCAACGCGGATTCTCAGGCCGACAGACCCGATCTGCTGGCCGGAA
The DNA here is from genome assembly GCA_028700325.1 of Elusimicrobiaceae bacterium. NCBI lineage: Bacteria > Pseudomonadati > Elusimicrobiota > Elusimicrobia > Elusimicrobiales > Elusimicrobiaceae > Elusimicrobiaceae bacterium. Next base: position 12,548 of record JAQVSV010000032.1, read on the forward strand.
AATTCAATCTAAACGAAAAACCGGCCGCCAAACCGGGTGAGGCCGCGGGCACCCCGCAAATTTCAACGGCGGCTCCCGGCGCCGCGCCCGCTCCGGCCGGGAAACCGGCGCCGGCCCCCACCGCGCAGAGCAAACCTGGCGGATCTGAATTTCCGCTGCCGGGCCCCGGCGGAAAATTCGAACTTGACGGAAACGATTACGAACGGCGGCCTGCCGCCGCGCCGCAAAACGGCGTGAAGCCGCCGCCTGCGCCGCCCGGAAAACGGCAACCGCCGGACCGGGAACCGCCCGGCGGGAAATTCAGCCTGCCTGACAACAAGGGGGCCGCGCGATGAGAATGGACGTGATTTTGCAGCGCTGGCTGCCGATTGTCATAATAATGGCCGCATGTTACGGGCTTATTTTCTCCGCCGACACGAAAATCGCGGGCGACATCCAGAATTCCGACCCGCCAATCGCGTTCCCGGCCGATCCGGCGGACTACAAAGTGCCGCCGCTTCCGCGCGACCCTTTCCAGCTGGGGCCCAAAGAAGAACCGAAAACCGACGCCAAAACCGGCGAGCCGGTGAAGAAACGGGAAATAGATCCCGCCTCGCTTTTGTATCTTAACGCTATTTTCTGGGACGAAACAACTCCCATGGTAAGCATAAACGGCAAAGTGCTTGGCATAGGCGGCGAATATTCGTCAAACATAAAAGTGCAGACGATCACGCAAAACAGCGTGGTGCTTATGATAAACGGCAGACCGGTAACAAAATTTTTCAAGGACTGAACCCTGAAGACGCAAAGGCAAAACAATGAATAAAATACAAAAACTGAAACTGGCCGCTCTTGCGGCAACGCTCGCGCTGTCGGCGCCGCCGGCAGGCGCGGCGAGCGTAATCCAGCAGATAACGGCGAAAGGGGATTCCCTCACAGCGCTGATCGCGCCGCCTTATGAATATGAGACCAAACTCTATAAAAATCCGCCCAGGCTGGTCATAACGGTACAGAACGGCCTGTTTCCGCCCGGGAACAAGATTTACAGCACCTCCGGGCGATATGTGAAACAGGTCAAGGTCAACAATGATACCGAAAACGCGGATAATATTCTCATTGCGCTGGATCTGCGCGCGCTGCCCAACACAAAAGACGTGCATGTCCGCCGGACCGACGAAGGGCTTTATGTCGGGATAGGCGACGCCGCAGCCGAACCGGAACCGGCAGTTTCAACCGAACCCGCGGTTGCCGCCAGCCTGACTCCGGCAGCCACCATGCGCGCGGCTGACCCGGGCCCGGCTTCCAATTTCATAATCTCGCCTACGGAAACCACCCTGTCGTCGCGCAAGGTAACGCTGAAACTGCGCAACACGCCGCTTATCTCCATTCTGGAAGCGATTACCCGGCAGACCGGCGCGAGTTTCATTGTAGACGAGAAACTGCAGGAACGGAAATTCGCCGCGCTGATGGAGGATGTCAGCCTGCGCGACGCGCTGCGCGCGCTTCTGGAAGTGCACGGCATGGGCTATGAGCAGATCGGGAACAGCAACACGTTTGTGGTCAAGGAAGCCAGTAATTCCCGGGCCCGGCTGGCGACGCGGATTTTCAAGCTGAAATACACCCAGCTGGCCGCGATGGCCAGTTCGGGAGGCGGCGCCGGCACGCTGGGCGCCAAAAGCGGCAGCAGCGGGTCAAGCGGCTCGAAAAGCGGGTCAAGCTCGCTGTCGGCGCCGGGCGCCGGATCTGCGCCTTCATCCACCGCCAGCAGCGGAGACGGGTCGGTTTCGTTTCTCAACGTCATCCGCAGCGCGCTGACCGACGACGGAAGAATTCAGACTTATCCCGAAACCAACAGCCTCATCATTTCCGACTCGCCGGAAAACTTCCCCAATATCGAAGAACTGATAGAAAAACTTGACACGCCCGTTCCGCAGGTTATGATCGAAGCGTATTTCATCGAAACGACCGCCACCAATTCCAAGAATCTGGGCATTACCTGGGGCACCGACGGGGTGCTGGCGCAGTTTCAGGGCAACTCGCAGCTGGTGTCGTTTCCGCTGACAAACAACGGCGAAATCAACCCGATGCACGCTTACGACTGGTCAACTTTCAGCGGGGGCGGCACGGTGGAGTCCGACTCGTATTATGGCGGCTACAGTTTCGGCATTCTCTCGTTCACGCAGCTGGTGGCGGTGCTCAAGGCGGTTATGATAGAGGGGCACGGCCAGTATCTTTCAAAACCCAAGGTCATGACCCTGAATAACAAACCCGCCGTGATTTCCGTCACGGCGGACACCGTGGTCGAGTTTGAAACGAAACAGTTCACCGGCTCCGGCTATCTGGGCGAACAGAGCAAAAACGCCGTCCGGCAGGAAACCGGCATTACGATGACGGTCACACCGCAGGTAAACGAAGGCGGCATGATAACGCTCAGCATTACGCCCCAGATAAGCCGGCCGCAGTATTCGGAATTCTTCCCGAGCGACGATGTGGTGGACACGCAGAAACGTTCTATTACCACCTCCATCCGGGTAAGCGACGGCTCTACGGTGCTGATCGGCGGCCTGCTTTCCAACGAAGAAAGCTCCACCGTGCAGAAGGTTCCCATTCTGAGCAGCATTCCCATTATCGGCAAACTGCTGTTCACCAACACCTCGTCTTCAAAAGTAAAGAAAGAACTGCTTATTTTCATTACTCCGCGGATAGTGAAGTCATAAGCGCGGGCGATCTCCGCCAATCGAACCACCCGGCTCACGCCGGGTGGTTCGATTGGCACAGACTGCCGTGCACGCTCCATCCCCCGCTTGAGCTGTGCCATGCCGGCAATCATTATGTCGAACCGGCCAGCGCCGGGGTTTTGCGGGCGGAATTTATAAACCGCCGGGAGGAGTAGTCTTGGATTACTCCTCCCGGCGGTTTCCAAAACAGGCCGTCTTCAGCTGATACGTCTTACACCGGTACTCCGCTCCGGCCGTCATCATTTATATATAGCCCGTAAAACACGCGGTCCCGGCGATTAAATCGCCGGGACCGCGAAATCGCGTTACCTGATACTGCGCGTCAAACCGGCACGCCGACCAGCTCTTTAAGCAGTTCGTCAACGCTTGAAAACCGCATATTCGGATCGGCCGCCAGACACTTGTTGATGATCAGCTCAAGCCCTTTGGGAATATCCGGCAAAATGTCGGACAGCGGTTTATAAACCATTTTTTCTTTCTGAAGATAAAAATTCGGCCCCCGGAACGGATGTTCGCCGGTCAGCATTTCGTACATGACGACACCAAGGCTGAACACGTCGGACCGGGCGTCAAAAGTGCCCAGCTCCTGCTCGGGCGCCATATATGCCAGCGTGCCGGTGGATGCGCCGGTAAGCCGGATAATGGTGTCTTTGGCCATGCGCGCTATGCCGAAATCGGTGATTTTAACCAGCCCGTCTTTGGCAAGCATGATATTGGACGGCTTGAGATCGCGATGAATTACATTATGCTTGTGCGCGTACGCCAGTCCGTTGCAGACCTGCTCGATAATCCGCACCGTATCCTTTACGGACAGCCCTTCCGGTGAATCGTCGAGTATCCGCTCCATGGATTTGCCGTCAATATATTCGAAAAGAATAAACATGTTGTCATGTTTCTCTATTATTTCATACACGATGACAATGTTGGGATGATTGAGCCGCGCCACCATCCTGGCTTCATTGGAGAACTTCTCGGAGTCCTTCTTTGAAAGCGACATTTCCTCTTTCATCCGCTTGACCGCCACATTGCGGTTAAGCGACTTGTCGAACACCTTGTAAACGATACCCATCCCGCCTTTGCCCAGCTCGCCCACAAGTTCCAGCTTGCCGTCTTTGAGCAGATTGATCATTTCCGCGTCGAGATCAAGGCGCGCGGCTTTCGCCATGGGCTTTGCGCGCGCGGAAACAGTGCGCGGCGTATCGGCCGGCGCGGCATACACCGCAACGGCCGCTTCATTCCTGCCGGCGGCTTCCGGCTGCCCCGCGTTCCGAGCCGCAGCCTCCGCTCCGCCGGCGGCCTCCGCGGCCGCAGGCTGGAAATCAGCGTTTTGAGACCGGGAAGTGGTAGGATGCTCCTCAAGCCCGAGTTTTTTGCGAACGGAGCGATACCGGTCGGCTATATCGGCATATGCCACATGAGCTTTTATCAACTCACGGTAAATCGCGTAAGCCCGGTCGAAGAAACCCTTGTTTTCACAACAGCGCGCAAACTCGTAGAAAAAACCCGGCAGATCGGCCGACGTTTTTTCCAGCCGCACCTGCTCCACCATTTCTTCAGCCACGTCGAATAAATCCAGCGCGGCGTAAACTCTCATGCAAACGCGGTAATCGTCGGCTCCCCATATCGCGCGGGACCGGCGGTTAAGCAGATTAAGCGACTCCTGCATTTCGCCTTTGTCCAGCATCCCTTCGGCAACCCGCCACTGCATTTCGGGCGGCAGCAGCTTGCCGGCCAGCTCCGCGCCCCGGCTGTCGGGACCGAACATGCTTATCAGCTTTTCGTAATCCTTGACGCTGAACGGATTTTCCGTATCCTGCGTGATCAGCTTGAACACCCGCTCCGCAAAAGCCGGCTTGCCCGCCTTGATAAACCCCACGCTCATGGCGAGATACATTGTCCGCGGAAACACCTGCGCCTCAACCGCATGGAACAAATCCTCGACCGAATCCGCCTCGATGTAAAACCCGATAATATCGCGCGCCATATCGGGCGTAAACGCCTGATCCCTGAAAATCGCGCCCAAATCTCCCACCAGCGTAAAAGCCTGCGGCAATTTGCCGGCATGGGCAAGCTCCAGCGCGTATGCCAGCACCGCGGCGCGCGGAATTTTTTCATCCTCCGCCAGCTTGTCGCTGGCATTGGCGTTTGCATAAAGCGAGATGACTTCCTGTTCGCCAAACATGTCCGGGATATAGGCGGTTTTCACCGCGCCCTTGAACTGTTCGAATACGGCCAGCGCCTGCGCGTGAGCGCCCCTGGCCGCCAGTTCCTTCACGGCGAACCGCAGAAACACGGGCGGCAGATTTTCTTTAAGCAGCTCTTCCGTGTTTTCGAAAAGAGAATAGACCTGCTCCGGCGCCAGCGCCGCGGCGTTGCCGCCCAGCTTGCGCAGTTTCCTGAAAAACGCCAGCGCCTCCGCCCGGTGGCCGTTGGCCAGCAGCGTAGTGATTTTATTTACGGCTATTGATTCGTATCTTCTGCGAAGAATGGCTTTCGCCTTAAACGCGCCGTAGCCGCCGCCAAGGCCCAGTATCAGCGCCAGAAACAGCGCCAGCCCTTTGATTCCTTTGACATAAGCGGCATGAGATTTGCGGATCATTTCTTCCACTTCGGCGGTCGGTTTCACTTCTTCGGCTTTTTTAAAAACCTCATGCGCCTTGCGTTTGCCGTATATGGGGACAAGCGCGGTGTTGTACAATGACATGCCCTGTTCGAAAAACCTGCCGTATTTCTCGTCCTGCACCATACGGTCGTATTCCCACGGCGAATACCAGACGTTGGCCCTGGCGTCTTCTCCGCCCGCGGCCAGATATTTCCCGTCCGTGGAGAACGCCACGCAGTAAACGCCTTTTTTATCCAGATTGTACGACTGCGTGAGCGAATTGCGTTTCGTCAGCCACACCCGCACAAGCGCTTTCTCGCCGCCGCCGGCCAGGAACTTGCCGTCCGGCGAAAACGCCAGCGCGAACACGGCCGTTTTTCCGCTGCCGGCCAGCTTCTGCAACAAGCCCATGTCGGGCAGCTGCCACTCTTTTATGTCGTTATCGCCGCCGGAAGTGACCAGCGTGTTGTCATCCGGATCGAACGCCAGCGAATAAACGAACCGCTCGTGCGCCGCAAATGTTTTCACGGGCCTGAAGGTGCCCGCTTCCCACACCTGCACCGACCCGTCGGCCAGCCCCGCCGCGATATACTTGCCGGAAAACCCCACGCAAAACACTTCCGCGTTAAACCTGAAACTTTTAACCAGCTCAAACCCGGAGCGCGACCATATTTTCACGGAATCGTCAGTAGCGGCCGCCAGATACTGCCCGTCCGGCGAAAACGCCAGCGAAAACACCGCCTTGCTGGCGGCCTCCAGCGTACGGCTGAGAGAAAAACTGTCAGTATTCCAGATCGAGATCCTGCTGCTGCGCCCGCCCGCAACCAGATATTTTCCCTTGGGATCGAACACCAGCGCCGAAATCGCGCCGAACGCCGGCAGCGCGTATTTTTCCTTTCCTGAATTCAAGTCCCACAGCCGGACCGTGGCGTCCTTTCCGCCCGCGGCAACCAGTTCCTCGGAGGGAGAAAAAGCAACCGCCCATATATCCGATTTAGGGGTCGTGAAAGAGCGTGCCAGTATATTCGCGGCAACCCCCGCATGACAGCATGCTGCCAGCAAAAGCAAAAACAGTAATGGTTTTCTCATTTTTGAAATATAACGCCGCGCCCGCGCAATCCTCCGCATACCCGTGCGCGAAAAAGCCCTGTTATAGAAGGTATTATACATTAATTTATAGTAAAATATGAGCATGGCGAAAAATCTGGGAGTTTTCATAAAATACGCCCGGGTGCAGACGGCTGTCCACCCCGGAATTAAAGAAGATGATATCCTTGCCTTTTTTGAAAACCTTTCCACCCTGCTCAATTCAGGCGTTGCGCTGATGCGCGCCATCGCGCTGGCGATCGAGCAGTGCGAAAGCCAGAAACTGGTCAAAGTGCTGCGGGAAGTTTCAAAAAAAGTGGCCGGCGGCAAAGCGCTTTACGACTCGATGTCCGAATATCCGAACATTTTCGCATTCCAGTGGCTGCAGGTTATCCGTACCGGGGAACAGAGCGGCCAGCTGGGCCGGCTGCTCATCCAGCTCAACACCAGCATAAAAAAAAGCAGCGCGATAACCGGCAAGGTGAAATCTGCGCTGATTTATCCGGCAATCATGCTGTGCGTCGCCATCGCCGCCATTTTCATCATGCTGTGGAAAGTCATTCCGACCTTCGCCAAAATGTTCGAGGATTCCGGGCAGAAGCTCCCCGCCATAACGCAGTTTATGGTTGACGCCTCCACCTTCGTGCAGAAATACGGCATACGGATGATCGTCATAATCGGGATAGCGGCGTTTTTATTCAAGAAATTCATCGCGACGGATTTCGGATCGCGGCAGTGGAACTCGCTGCTGATGGCGATCCCGGTTGTAGGGGAACTGCAGGTCCAGTCGGCACAGGTCCAGTTCGCGGCAAGCATGGCGCTGCTGATGAAAAGCGGCATGCCCATGCTTTCGGCTCTCGAGTCAACGCAGCAGGGTTTCCGGGAAAACCCCATTTACGCCGACATTATCGGCGACATCCTCCGCAAGGTAAGCGCCGGCGGCACGCTGGGCGGCGCGATGGAAAACACCGGTTTTTTCACAAAAATGACGGTCGGCATGACAAAAATGGGGGAGGAATCCGGCAAACTGTCGGACACTTTTGAACTGATCAACAATTACTATGAGGATAAGGTGACCGTGCTCGCCATGCGCGCCACCGGCCTGCTGGAGCCGGTAATCGTAATCGGCATGGGCGTGCTGGTCGCCGGCATGCTGGGCGCGATTTACCTGCCCATGTTCCAGATTTCTTCGGGCGGCGCGTAAATGTTTTTACGTTACCGAAAAGTTACTTAAAAAACTCATCCCGGTGAAGACGCTTAAGGTATAATATAGCAGATGCAGACGGAAGCCTGCCTGCAGACAAATTATAAAGAGGTGAGCATTATGACGAACAATAAAGGTTTTACACTCGTCGAATTAGCGGTTGTGATCGTTATCATCGGCGTGCTCGCGGCGTTCGGCGTGCCGCGCTTCCGCGAAGCCGTAGAGCGTTCAAAAGCGGGCGAAGCGTTCAACTTCCTGTCCGCTGTCCGCTCCTCGCAGGAACGGTACCATTCCCGGCAGGGCGCTTACGCCAACAATACGGGCGAGCTCGACATCAACTTTCCGCCCCCGAAGTATTTCAGCCTTGGCGATGTGACCTCCGACGAAGACAGCTGGGAGATCACGCTTTACAGAACCGGCAAGAGCGCGGGTTACGGCAAATACACGGTCAGATTCACCGAAACCGGCTACGCCGT
>JAQVSV010000033.1 GCA_028700325.1 Elusimicrobiaceae bacterium
CGATTATGCGGACAGCGGCGAAGACGCCAGGGCGCGCGCGGAACTGGACAAAATGCAGGCGCGGCTGGACTCGCTGGCCGAGCGCCAGTCGGGCGCGCTGTCCGTCACGCAGGGCGTGGCCGAGGCGCAGGCCGGCCGGCGCGCGCAGGTGCAGCGCGACATGGTGTCCGTTCTTTCCGACCGGCAGCTGCGGCTTGCCCTGCGGGCGGAGTCTTGCGGCGGTTATATCGGGCCGGAGATTCCTGCGGCCATGCGCGCGCTTGCGGGCGAGATCAGGGCTCTGAAAATCGGCGCCGCGCTCACTATTTTCGGCGGGGTGAAAAACGGGTTGTATGCGGTGTCGGTCACCACGCCTGCCGTGGCGGAGGAACTGCTTTCAATCCGGGCGGAACAGGACGCTGTGGGCGCGGAACTGGAAAAACTTTCCGACCCGCCGGTGCCGCCTTCGGATTCCGAGAAACAGCAGCTTGGGCTTGACGGCGCGCAGCAGCGCGCCATTCTCTCCGAAACCGAAGAGCTGGCCCGCTCCGCGCGCCGGTTCGCCGAAGAAGACGGCCTGCCGATTCCGCCGGAACTGGCAGGCAGGCTTGATGCCGCGTCCGCCGAGATGCGCGCGGCGGGCGAAAGGCTCGCCGCGTTTGATTCCACCGCCGCCGGCAGTCAGGCCCGCGCGCTTAAACTGCTTGAGGACGGGCGCGACCGGCTGGAGCGGACCCGCCGGGAAATGAGCAGCCGGAGTGCCGGCTATCAGTCTTCCGGCCGCAAACGCGAGGGGGCGCAGGGCCGCGAGAGCGCGGGGCGAGCCAGACTGCCGTCGTCGGAGGATTATCTGCCGCCGGCCGCGATACGGGAAAAAGCCATGCAGTCCATGCGCGAGGATTACCCGCGCGCGCGCGGCGAACTTATCAGGGAATACCTGCGCAGGCTTGCGCAGTAGCGGATTTTGGTGTATCGTACAAATGCCCGGTTTCCGGGTTCGTTTGCGGGTTGGCTTGCGCGGAACGGATTTTGATGCATTGGCAAACCGTCGGATTTATGCGCCGGGCCATGCGGCCGGAGCGGGAGATCAAGGAGAAGCTATGGCGTCACTTAAAGGAGTCATTACTGTAAGCTGCCCGCAGGACTGCGGCGAATTCGATGCCGAGGTGTGGACCCTCATCCGCGCCGATGAAGATCCTGATTTGAAGGATATGGTGCGCGGAGGCGAGCTAAATCTTGTGCAGTGTCCGGTTTGCGGCAAGCTGTTTTACGGATCCGTGCCGGTTGTCTATCTTGATCCGCAGGCGGATCTTTCGATTTTCGTGTTCCCGCAGGCCGGCGAGCATGGCGAGGTGGAACGGAAACTCCGCGAGGAATTCGCCCTGCTCAGGGACGGCCTTCTGCGCGAGCTGAAAATGCACGCCGAGCCGGTTGTGTTTTTCGGGGCCGAGCTTCTGAAGGAATTTCTGGTCAGTGAGCAGTTTCTGCGTGACGAGAGCGATATAATAGAATACGCCGCGCGCGAGCTTGGGCTGGAAACCGTTATGCTTGCGCCCGCCCGGGCGCGCGAATGTGACTGGCCTTACCGCGTGCCCGCGCCCGGAGGCAGGCGGACTGCGGCGGCGGTGCTGCCCGCGTGCGACAAGGTGCTGGCTGGCTACCCGGCGCTTGCGCGGCTGGCGAAATTCCGGGCCGCGCTGGAGAAAGATCCGAAACTGGACAGGGAACTGGCATGATCAGGGTCCCGGCGGAATACTGCGCCCTGCTGGCTGACATCGGAGCCTGCGCCCGCGATAAAGGAACAAGCGCGTGGGCCGTGGGCGGCTGCGTGCGCGACTGGGCGCTCGGGCTCGCCACCAGGGATCTTGATATTCTCACCGAAGGGCCGGCTGAAGCGCTGGCGGGCCATGTGGCTGCGCGGCATGGCCTTGAATGGGAAAAATTCGGCCGGTTCGGCACCTGCCGGCTGACCTTGCCTGACGGAACCGGTATGGATTTTGCGCGCGCCCGCACCGAAACCTACGCCAAACCGGCCGCATTGCCGGAGGTGGAGTTTTCAACAGTCGAGCACGACTTGCGCCGGCGCGATTTCACGGTCAACGCCGCCGCCATGAACCTGCTGCCCGGCGCATTCGGAGCGGTTCTCGACCCCTTTAACGCAATTTCCGATGCCGCAGCCGGCCAGTTGCGGGTTTTGCATGACAGGAGTTTTGAAGATGATCCCACCCGGCTGTACCGGCTGATCCGTTTCGCTGGCCGGTTCGGCTGGGCCGCCGGGCCGGAAACGCTGGTTTTGGCGAAAAACGCGCTCACCGGGAAATATCCGGCCCGCCTGTCGAAATCAAGGCTGGGGCGGGAACTGCTCTGCATTTTAAACGAGCGTGCGGCAAAGGCGGTGTTTGCAAACCGGCTGGCGGACGAACTGTTCGGGTATATGGGCGAGGGAATCCGCTGGTATCCGGCGCTTGAGCGGCTTGAGCCGGATGAAAGCGGCTGCGCGCAGGAAGACAGCATTGCGTTCGATTATGAACGGCTGGGCGTGCTTGCGTGTTCGATGCCGGATGGCGCGCTGTTTCTCAAATCGCTGGGCCTGCGGCGCGAACTGTGCGCCGCGCTTGTAGAAACCGCGGCGGTCTGCGCCATGCGGGCCGCGCCGGAAAACAATCTCAGCCGGTCGCAAAAGCGCATTATCCGGGCCGTGTTTCCCGATCTGGCGGATAGCGCGCTCAAACGCCGGTTCGTGCGCGGACGCGACATAATGCAATACCGCATCATCGGCCCGCAGGTGGCCCGGCTTATAACCGAATACGCGCAGCTTCAGTGGCAGAACCGGTTTATAGACCGGCCCGCCGCGCTTGCCGCGCTTAAGGAACGGTTCCGGCCGGCCCGGTTTACTTAGGTTACAAAACAGGCATAACGCAATCTAATCCGCTCTGATTGTTTCATAATCCGGATGTATGTAATATTTCCGCAACACTTTGCGGATATACTAGTCAAAACATGCGGCGAGATATCGGCCCTGTGTTTTGGAGTTGTTTCTTTGTATCCATATTTCAAAAGGTCCGATGCTGCAGTCGGGTGCCGCAAACTGCAGCGGGGGCAATGCGGAGCGGTTTGAAGGTATTTCAAAAAGCGGGGAGCTGAGCGGAATTCAGTGAATGCGGACTAGTCACCGGGGGGTGGCTTATGAGGTCTATTCTGGTTGCGGAGGGAAGCGTGTTGCGCAGGGCCGAGATAGCGTCTGTGTTCGACAGGTGCTACCGCCTGATTCCGGCGGCATCGGCCGAGGAATTGTTGCCGCTTGTAGAAGAATTCAGTCCGGACGTGTTGCTTATCTGTCAGGAATTTGCGGGGAAGGACACGCTTTTGCTGGTCGAGAAAGCGAAAGCCCTTGTGCCGCATGTGATTGTGATAGTGGTGAGCGAATGCGGGGATATGGATTTTGCCGTTAACGCCCTTAAATCGGGCGCGGTTACCGTGATGACAGGAGTGCCTTCTCCTGATGTGCTGTATTCATCCGTGGCGGGCAAAATTCCGCCGGACGGCGATATTGGCGGCACAGATATGCCGTGGAAAATAAAAGGCTGCTGAGCGGTTTCTGCAAAAGGGAGCGGGGTTGTCCGGGGGGGCAGTGGGGTGCAAGGCGTATTCGTGGCGCGGGCGGCGTTTAAGCCGCCCGCGTTTTTTCACGGGTCAGACCAAATCCGCGCCGGCCCGGGTGCGCAACGGAATGCGGTTCGTGGTTTTTTCAGGAGCCGGCGCTGGTTTTGAAGGCGGTAACGGAGCGGTGTCCGTGTCTGAACACCGGGCCGGGGCGGCTGCCGAAAAGTGGCGGCCCGGTCCGCGAATATATAAAATATGGAACGCGTCGGTCTGCCGGGCGGAATGAATTGCCATGAAAAACTCTTATTCGCTTGCGGTAAAAGAACTGGAGAAATTCCATTATATGCCTGAGCCTGGCCGCATGCGGACCGACGAACTGGCCCGCGCGCTTGCCGCGCGCGGCAATCCCCAGCTGGCTTATGGCCGGGCGCAGGTAATCGGCACCAATGGCAAGGGCGCCGCGGCTTATTTCCTGGCCCGGATTTTAGAGGCGCACGGCGTTAAAACGGGGTTATACACCTCCCCGCATCTGGTAAGTTACTGCGAACGGATTGCGGCCGGCGGCCGGCGGATTTCGGAAACGGAGTTCGGCGCGCTGTATTTTTCCCTCAAACCGGTGTTCGAAAAATTCCGGCTGACCCAATTCGAGCGGCTTACCCTGATGGCGGCCGAGTTTTTCAAAACCGAGCGCGTGGAGTTTGCCGTGCTGGAAACCGGACTGGGCGGCACCGGCGACGCGGTTACCGCGCTGGCGGCTCCGCTGCTTCTGTATACTGCGGTCACGCCGGAACACAGGGATCTGCTTGGCCCGTCGCTCAGACAAATCGCCGGGGCGAAAGCCGGCCCTTTAAGCGCGGCGGAAACGGCTTTTTCCTGCCGGCAGCCTTTTAAATGCGTTGCCGCAATGTTGCGCGCGCGGGCGCGTTCCGGCGGCGCGTCGCTTGAGTTTTGCGTTCCGCCGGCGGAAATCACCCTGCGCCGGCGCGGCGTTTCATTTAAATTCGGGCGCCATGCGTACCGCATTGCGGTGTTTGGCGCGCCGGCTGCCTTGAACGCCGGACTGGCTTTGCGAGCCGCGGCGCATATTCTGGGCGCGCGTTTTAGGACGGCGTTTGCGCGGCGCGCGCTCGCGGGCGGGGTGTGGGAGTGGCGGCTGCAGGTGGTCCGGTATCCCGGCTGCAATCCGCTGCTGGTGTCGTGCGCGCATAACGACGCGTCACTGGACGCCGATCTCGCCGCGATAAAAGAAATGGCCGCCGCCGGCATTCTGCCCGGCAGAATGAGCGTGCTGTTCGGAGTGTCGGGAAACCGGGATTCAAGGCGTCTGCTGCGGAAAGCGGCGAAGGCGTTTGACGATATAACCGTCACCGAAGTGCCCGGCAGCGCGGGTGCGTTTGAAAAAATGCGCGGGCTGGCGCGCCGGCTGACCGGCGTGCGCGTGGTGAAAGACTGCCGCGCGGCGACCCGGCTTGTCGTCGGGCCGGAGCCGGAGCGCAAGAGGTTCGCGGCGGTTATCGGCTCTATTTATCTTGCGGGCGCGGCGCTGTCTTTTGCAGGCGGCGGAGCAGCAGGGAAAGACTGATTTTCAAAACCGGGTGTATTAAGTCCGGGTCAAGCTCGCACAGCGGGCCCAGCACGAAGGCGCGGTTGTGCGCGTCGTAGTGAGGCACCGTCAGTTCGGGCGTGTTTATGATTTCGTCGCCGTAAAAAATAATATCAATATCTATTGTGCGCGGGCCCCAGCGCAGAACGCGCGTCCGGCCCAGTTCCGCTTCCGTTTCAAGGGCCAGCGCCAGCAGCTGGCGCGCTGTCAGGGCGGTGCGGATTTTGGCCGCGCAGTTGAGAAAGGCGGGCTGGCCGGTCCGGCCGTAGGGCGCGGTTTCGATAAAGGAGGAAACCGCCAGAATTTCCACGCCGTTTTCTCCCAGCCGGACGAGCGCGGAGTCCAGCATTGCGCGGCGGTCGCCCAGATTTGAGCCGAGGCTTAAGTAGGCCGCAGGCATAGTTCCGCCGTCATTCTGGCGGCGCCGGCGTTTTCCGCCACGTCATGCACGCGCGCGATATGCACGCCGTGCGCCGCCAGCCACGCGGTAACCGCCAGCGTGCCGGCCAGCCGGTTTTCCGGCGGCAGCGGCGCGCCGGGCGCGCCGAGCGTCTGGCCGATAAAGGTTTTGCGCGACGCGCCGACAAGCACCGGCGCGCCCAGCTCAGTGAACCGGCCGATATTGTGAAGGATCGCCAGATTATGTTCGCGCAGCTTGGCAAATCCGATGCCGGGATCAAGAATCACTTTATCCGGGCCGATGCCGCGGGCCGCCGCGAAGTCACGCCGTTGCCGCAAATAATCCAGCACTTCGGAAACGGGGTCCCGGTAGACCGCATTGCGCTGCATGTCGCGCGCCGGGCCGCGCGTATGCATGAGCACGACCGGCGCGCCGGTTTCGCGCACTGTTTCCGGCATTAGCGGGTCAAACGACATGGCGCTTATGTCGTTGATGATATCCGCCCCGGCGTTTATGGCGGCGCGCGCGGTGGCGGCTTTATAGGTGTCCACGGAAAGCAGCGCGTTCGGAAAACGTTTTTTGATCGCGCTGGCGGCGGCGGTCACGCGGGCCGTTTCAGTGGCCTGATCCACCCGCTCGGCGCCCGGCCGGGTGGATTCGCCTCCGATATCCAGAATATCCGCCCCGGCGGCCAGCATTTCCTCCGCTATGGCGGCGGCGGTTTCGGCTGACCGCGCGCGGGAGCCGGCGTAAAAGGAGTCCGGCGTAATATTGATTATCCCCATAATCAGCATGGAACGGTAATGCAGCATGCGTCCGTCCGCCAGAACGGTTTTCAGACCGGGTTGCCCGCCGCTCATGGTTAGCGGCCTTTGCGGTACACAATGCCGCTGGTGGCGGTTTCCCACAGTTCGATTTCCAGCAGCTTGAGCTTGCGCGCGCGGAACGCGGGCGCAAGCCGGTCCCAGATCCACATGGCGAGATTCTCCGCGGTGGACTGCGCCACCGTGTCGTTCAGATAATTGTGGTCCAGTTTTTCTATCACCAGTTCGCCGACGAGGGCTTTCACGTCGGTGAAATCCATAACCATGCCGTCGCGCGGGTGCGGTTTGCCTTCCAGTTTAACGACCAGCTGATAGGTGTGCCCGTGCAGACGTTCGCACTTGCCTTTGTAACGGACCAGATTGTGCGCCGCGTCGAAAGTGAATTTTTTTATAAGGATCATGTTTTCTCCGGTATGCCAAACGGCGGCAGGGTTAATATAGCATTTTGCCCGCCGGCCGCATAACCGCCTCAATATATAATATCAACGGTAAAAATGTTAAAATAAACGCTATGCAGACAGAAAGTTTCTTCGTTCAGCTGCCAGTGCTGATATTCTCCATCGTGTGCCACGAATACGCGCACGGCTATATTGCGGCGCGCCGGGGCGACGACACGGCGGGGCTCATGGGCAGGCTTACCCTCAATCCGCTGCCGCATGTGGATCCGATCGGCACTATAATAGTGCCGGTTATCGCGTTTTTCAGTTCCATTCCGGCAATCGGCTGGGCCAAGCCGGTGCCGGTGAACCCGCTGCGGCTGGAAAGCCCGCGGCGCGACATGATGTGGGTGTCGCTGGCCGGCCCGCTTACGAATTTCGCGCTGGCGGGCTTGTTCGCCTTGTTTTTCAAACTTACGCTGGTCGCCGTGGGGATGCTGGGTATGGCGCTGACGTCAGGCAGTCTCGCGGTGCTGATTCTCAAAAGCGCGTATTACGGCGTACTGATCAATCTGGTGCTGGCGTTTTTCAACCTTATCCCGCTGGCGCCGCTGGACGGTTCGCATATTCTGGCGGCCAAACTGTCGGGCGGCGCGCTGGAAAAATACGCGCGGATCAACCAGTACGGCCCGTGGATACTGATCGGCCTGCTGTTCACCCACGGGCTGGACCTTATCCTGCGCGTGCCCATCGCGCTGGCGATGTGGGTTTTTTCCGCGCTGCGCATTTTTTCACCTTAGGAGCTGGCATGGAACAGAAAGCGAAGATTGTGTCGGGCATGCGGCCGACGGGCCGGATCCATCTGGGCAATTACTGGGGCGCGCTGAAAAACTGGATCGCGCTGCAGGATAAATACGACTGCGCTTTTTTCGTGGCTGACTGGCACGCGCTGACCACCGGCCATGAGGATACCGCCGCGCTGCGCGCCAACGGGCGCGGCATGGTCATTGACTGGCTGGCCGCCGGGTTCGACCCGGACAAAAGCGCGCTTTACCGCCAGTCCGACGTGCCGGAAATAGCGGAACTTGCGCTTTTGCTTGGAATGTTCACGCCGCTGGGCTGGCTGTTGCGCAATCCCACTTTCAAGGAACAGCTGGTCGAGCTTTACCGCCAGCGGTACGCCGGGCAGGACGAAAAAGCCAGTTCCGGCAAGGCCATGCAGGCGCTGGGTTCGGCCGCGGGGGTGGAGAGCGAGGCGGAGCTGTCGGCGATGACCGAGTTCGCGACCGCCGGGTTTCTGGCTTACCCGGTGCTGATGACCGCGGATATCATTATTCATAAAGCGGAGTTCGTGCCAGTCGGCAAGGATCAGATCGCCCATGTCGAGATCGCGCGCGATATCGTGCGCCGGTTTGACGATCTTTATGGCGGGCAGGTGTTCCCGGAACCCAGGCCGCTGCTTACCGAAAGTGCGCGGGTGCCGGGGCTGGACGGGCGCAAAATGTCGAAATCCTACCGCAACGCAATAGAAATGGGCGAGGAGTCTGACAGCCTGCGCGGAAAAGTCATGGCGATGTTCACCGATCCGAACAAAAAAGGCCTTAAAGATCCCGCCAATCCTGACGGATGCGTTGTGTTCGCTTTTCACCGGCTTTATAATCCGGCCCATGCCGTCCGGGAAACGGAGTGCCGGGCCGGCTCGCTCGGCTGTGTGGCGTGCAAGAAACATCTGTTTGAGCTGATGGAACCGGCAATAGCGGCGTTCCGGGCGCGCCGCGCGGAAGTGGAAAAGGATCCCGGCCGGGTGGATGCAATTCTGGAGGCCGGCGCTGTCCGCGTGCGCGATACGGTGCGCGGTACTATGGAGCAGGTGCGCCGCGCCATGCGCATCAGATAGCGCCTATGCTCAATATTCCGGCGATGGATGTGCATATAGACATTTTCGAAGGCCCCATGGACCTTCTGCTGCACCTTATCCGCAAGAACAATCTTGATATTTACGATATTCCCATAGCGCAGATTACCAGAGAATACCTTGATTACATCGAGGCGATAAAGGAACTGAATCTCGAAGTGGCGGGCGAGTTTCTCGTAATGGCGACCACGCTGATGCAGATAAAGACGCAGATGCTTTTGCCTTCGCAGGCGGCGCCTGGCGAGGAGGAAGGGCCGGACCCGAAGGCCGATCTTATCCAGAAGCTCGCCGATTACCAGAAATTCAAGGAAGCCTCCAGATTTCTCAATGACCGGTTCGAGGTGTTCAAGGACGTGTATTACCGGGGCAGTCCGGTGTTTTCCGATTCCGACAAAGTGCTCAATCTGGAAATGGTCGAGCTGATGGAGGCCGTCAAGCGCGCCTTCACCCGGATCGGGACGGAAGCGGACCGGATAATTTCAGGCGAAACCTTTCCGATTGAAAAGCGCATGGACCGCATTCTCAACATGCTGCGGGCGCGCGAATGGATCCTGTTTGACGATGCCTTCGCGCCGGAAACCCATAAAATGGGTGTTATCACCTGTTTTATGGCGCTGCTGGAACTGATGAAACTGAAAAAGCTCATCACCCGGCAGGACGAGCTGTTCGGCGAGATCAGGGTGTACCGGCGGCCCGTTGAAGACGCCGCCCGCGAGGAAGCGGAACAGCGCGCCTGGGCCGAACAGCATAACGCGCAGGAGCGCGCCGCGCGACAGGAACCGGGCGCGCCGTCGCCTGATCAGGCCGGCGGGGCCGGTCAGTAACGGATTTCAAGGGCAGTTGTTATCGGGAGTCATAATGTTTTCAGACCAGGACGAGGAAAAAGAAGCCGCGCTGGAGCAGGACTCCGCGCGGGCGGACGAAGCGGCCGTTCAGGCTGAGCCCGCGGCGGAAGCCGCTGCGCCGGACGCGGAACCTGCCGCCGGGCAGGCGGAGGCCGCCGTTGACGCGATTGAAAGCATAACCGAGGCGGAGCTTCGCAGGATTATCGAAACGGTGCTGTTCATAACCGACAAGCCGGTTCCGCTCGGCAAGATCTGCTCCGTGGCGGAAGTGAATAACGCCGATTTTGCGCTCGGGGTGATCAAGAAGATCCAGAAGGAGTATCTGGAGTCGGGCAGTTCCGTGCAGATTATCGAGGTGGGCGGCGGATACCAGATGTCCACCAAGCCGGAGTTCGGGCGCTGGGTGCGCAGGCTGTACGGGGAACGGATGTCGGCGAAACTGTCGGCGGCCGCGCTGGAAACCCTGGCCATAGCGGCTTACCGCCAGCCGATAACGCGCGCGGAAATGGAAGCCGTGCGCGGCGTGGACGTGATCGGCCCGCTGGAAACGCTTATCGAGCGCGGCATAGTGAAGGTGGTGGGCCGCAAGGAAACGATCGGGCGGCCGCTTTTATACGGCACTACCGCCGAATTTTTAAGGCTGTTCGGGCTGGCGGGCCTCAAGGATCTGCCTACGCTGGAATCGTTCGGGATAGACACTTCGGCGCTTGATGAGAACAGGCAGCCGGAGCTTTTCGAACTGCCTGAAAACACCGTGGAAGGGCTTAACGCCGAACTGACCCGGGCCGTGGCGGAGAATTCGGTTCCGGCGGATGAAAACCTGACCGAGCTGGAAATTGCCGCCCGGTCGGCCGGCGAAATGGGGCAAGCCGGCGCTGAGGATCCGCCCGCCGGGTCCGCAGCCGGGCCCGGCGAAGAACAGGCGGCGGGGGGTGTTTCATCCGGCGAAAGCGGCGGGGAAACCGACTCCGCCGGCCGGCCGGATGACGGCGGCCGCCGGCACTGCGCCGACGAACAGGAATAATTTGACAGCATTGCCGGAGCCATTATGCCAGAGTTCAGGAAAGATCCCGTAATAGGGCGGTGGGTGATAATCGCGTCGGAACGGGCGTTGCGCCCGTCGGATTTTCCGCACGCGCCGCAGTTTAACGACGATGCTTCCAAATGCCCTTTCTGCGCCGGGCATGAGGCGATAACGCCGCCGGAGATAATCGCCTATCATCCGCCCGGGCGCGAGAAAAACAAGGCCGGCTGGTGGGTGCGCGTGGTGCCGAACAAATATCCCGCGCTGCAGATCGGCGGGGATATGGAGCGCGAGGGCGAGGGCATGTACGACCGGATGAACGGAGTCGGCGCGCATGAAGTTATCGTGGAAACGCCTGACCACCGGAGCCACTGGGCCGACATGCAGATCAAGCAGCTGGAGGACGTGCTGTGGGCTTACAGGGACCGCATGACCGATCTGAAAAAAGACCGGCGGTTCAAATATATTCTGGTTTTCAAGAATTACGGCAAATCGGCGGGCGCGTCGCTCAGCCATCCGCATTCGCAGATCATAGCGATGCCGATGGTGCCCATCCGGGTGGCTCAGGAAATGGAGGGCGCGCAGCGGCATTACGGGTTTAAGGACCGGTGCATTTTCTGCGACATGATCAAAGAGGAAATCCGGTCGGCCCGCAGGATTGTGGGCGAGTCGGACGGGTTTATCGCGTTCGAGCCGTACGCCAGCCGCTTCCCGTTTGAAACGTGGGTTCTGCCGAAAGCGCATAAAGGGCATTTCGACGCGATCACCGGCGACGAGTCGCATGAGCTGGCGCTCATTCTCAAGCAGGTGATGGCCAAACTGCGCGATACGCTGCAAGATCCTCCGCTTAACCTGCTTATACACACCACTCCTGTTCAGGACGCGGAATGCCCGTATTACCACTGGCATATGGAAATCATGCCGAAGCTGACCCATGTGGCCGGTTTTGAATGGGGCACCGGCTGCTACATCAACGCGGTCGCGCCGGAACGGGCCGCCGAGCTTTTAAACCTCCGTCTGGCGGGGAATCACGGAAAGGAGTAGACAAATGAATATTCTTCTGGCGGCAAGCGAGGTTTTTCCGTTTTGCAAGACCGGCGGGCTGGCTGACGTCGCAGGCGCGCTCGCCCAGGTGCTGGCGCGGTACCGCGGCCATAAAGTGGCGGTGTTTCTGCCCCGCTACCGCAACATAGGAGGGGGCAATTTTTCATTGAAATCGCTGCCGGGTACATTCAATATCCCGGTAGGGACCGGACGGATCGAAAAGGCCGCCCTGTCCTATATGGAGTGGGGCAAGGTAAGCGTTTATTTCGTGCATAACCCCCATTATTTTGACCGGACGGGGCTGTACCGCACTCCGGCGGGCGATTTCCCGGATAACGACGAACGGTTCATGTTTTTTTCGCGCGCCGTGCTTGAAGGCGCGAAATTCGCGGGGTTCAAGCCCGACGTGATCCACTGCAACGACTGGCAGACCGCGCTTATCCCCGCCTATCTCAAAACGCTTTACAGCATAGACGCGTTTTACGCGCGCGCCGCTTCGGTGCTGACAATTCACAACATGGCGTTTCAGGGTATATTTCCCAAGCCCGCCTATTTCAAGGCGGGGTTCGGCTGGGCCGACTATACTCCCGAACGGATGGAGTATTATAATGGGTTCAATTTCCTCAAAGCGGGGCTGGTTTACGCGGATATGGTTTCCACGGTCAGCCCCACTTATTGCCGCGAGATCTCCGAATCGCCGGAAAAGGGACGCGGGCTGGAAGGCGTTATCCGCGCCAGGGGAGCCGACTGCGCGGGCATTCTCAACGGAATAGACACGGAGGTCTGGGATCCTGAATGGGATTCGTACCTGCCGCGCGGCTACGACGTGAAATCTTTTGAGAAAGGCAAACTGCTCGCCAAACAGGCACTGCATAAAATGTGCGGGCTGGAGTACAGCGCCGATACGCCCTGCGCGGGCGTGGTTTCGCGGCTGGATTACCAGAAAGGCATAGACCTTGTTGTAAAAGCTGTTGAAAGCTACGCCGGGCGGATGAAATTTTTTATTCTGGGGACAGGCAACCGCGCGCTGGAGGAGCAGGTGACGGGTCTGGCAAAGCGGTTTCCCGGTTCGGTTTTCTACCTTAACGCGCATGACGAAGCGATGGCGCACCGGATTTATGCCGGCTGCGATCTGTTCCTGATGCCTTCCCGCTTCGAGCCGTGCGGACTGAGTCAGCTGATCGCACTGCGTTACGGCACTCTGCCGGTCGCTTCGCGGACCGGTGGGCTGGCCGATACTGTGCGCGGTTATGCCGACGACTCCAACCCCAACGGGTTTTTTCTGCGCCGTATTGACGAATCCGCTTTCGCGGATGCGCTCGCGCTCGCGCTGGCCCTATATAAGGACAGCAAAAAATGGAGCACGTTTGTGCGTACCGCGATGAAAGGCGATTATTCCTGGGATTTGTCAGCCAGGCAGTACCTGCAGCTTTATGAAAGCGCGGTGGCGAAAGCCAGAAAGTAGGTCTTTCGGGCAGTATGGCGCAGGGCCTTTGGGCTATTGTGCGGTTTCCGGTCCCGGTATAGAATTGTATTGAGGCTGATTCCGTTGTTTTGCGGGCGGGGCAGGTGTGTCTGCGCGAAGGTTATATTACGGAACGTGCCGCGAATTTAATGACCGGAAAAACGACTGTAACGATCGGTTTGCTGCTGGCTGCCGCGATCTGCGCGCACGCCGGGCCGGGTGCTGCCGGAAAAACGGCGGCCGATCAGTCCGGCCGAAGCGGAACCGGATCGGCGCGTCTTCCCGCCGATGCTGAACTGCAGGATTTTGCCGAGCTGAATTTCGGGTATATGACGCCGCCGCAGGACTCCGGACGCAGTGCGGGCAAGTCCGCCGCGCCGGCCAAAACCGGGCGCGCGCCGGAATTTCGGGATGCCTATGCTCCGCCGGCGGCACTTGTGG
Organism: Elusimicrobiaceae bacterium; assembly: GCA_028700325.1. NCBI lineage: Bacteria > Pseudomonadati > Elusimicrobiota > Elusimicrobia > Elusimicrobiales > Elusimicrobiaceae > Elusimicrobiaceae bacterium. The sequence goes on from JAQVSV010000033.1 coordinate 13,521, forward strand.
CCAAGCCGAAAATTCCGGCTGAAAAGAAACCGGCCGGCAGAACGGATTTTTATCTGCCGGAGCTGGATATCGCCGGGGAAACAATAAATGCGGCACATTTTCAGCCGGCTGTAGCGGTTTTGCGCGTGCCCGGCGACGGTAGTGCCGGGTCTGGCAAGACTGCGCGGACGGGCTTGAAAAATTCTGTCACGCCGGCTGTTCTGGAGCCGGAATATGAACGGCCTGTTTCGATCGAGCCTGATATGGCCGGTCATTCCCGCAGGAAAATCCGGTTTCCGGCGGAACAGAAATCCGTTGTCGCTCCGGGTTATGTAATTCTGAAATCTTCGGTGCAGGGCGGGTCAGGCGGCCGGCGTGCGCCGCAGGAAACGGGGCCGGCCGAATTCGGCGCGCTGCTTAACGAGCTGAACGGTGCCCGGCTGGCGCGGTTTTCACAGGGCGCGCGGGTCCGCCGGTATTTGTACGGAAATGATTTCCGGGTTCGCACGGTTTACGATACCGGAGCTTTAGGCGCGCCGGTGGCGCGTGCACAGGCATCGGATGCGGCGGGGCACGGTACGCCGTTTTACCGGTTCGCCACGCTTGCCGTTGATATGACGGCGGCGCGTGAAAACGGCGGTTTGGGCAATTATGTGCGGAAAATTACGGACGCGAGCGGTTTTTTGCCGGACGAAAGGGATTTGGACGCCAGTCCGGACGGTGAAATCGCTCTGGTGCGCGGCTGGCTTCCTCCCAAAAAAGCCGCCGTGTTGCGAAAGTCGGGGCTGGTCAGGAGTGTGCGGGTCGGCAAGCGGGCGTGTGATTTTGAGCCCGGGCAGACGGCCTATACGATGCCGGTAGTTCTCACGATCAGCGTGCCGGCCAGATACCGGGTCGCGGAATTTGTGGAAACCGCGCTTGGGCGGCTGCATCGTCATGCGGGGTTTTCATGGCGGAAAACATTGTCCGCCGACAAAGCCGCAGTGCCGGATCTTGGCGGTGAAACAGCGTATGTCGTCAGAGTGGCGGGCAGGCTGCCGTTTGACGCTTTCCGGCGCGCCGCCAGTTATCCGTTTGTGCAGGATATCGAGCCCGCGTCAATACAGCAGGCCCGCAGATTATAAACGAGGCATAATCCTGGCACGGCATTTGTGACCGGCCTTGCGCCGGTCCGTGTGCGGCGCAGGTTCCGCAGGGCCGGCGGCCGCAGCGGGTTTGGCCGGCAGGACAGTTTTTGCGCCGCTTCCGTTACGCCGGCGTTCCCTCCGGCCGGGAACAGACTGCTTTTATGACGCCTGCTTGAGCGCGGAGCAAAGCTTCTCCCGCTGCCGTTACCGTAATAAAGGTGTTTGCCGGGCGGTTCCGTTTTTACCTGGCACAGCGGTTCGGAATGCCAGCGTTTTCTGCGGCGGCTCCGGTTGCAACCGGGGCCGCCGCAAACATTCAAGGGTGTCCGGCGGCATTTGAATGCTTACATTGAATGGTTAAATTTATATAATAAAAGTATGGCTGAAATCAGTGGTACGGGCCGTAAAGAAAATTCCGAAGCGGTTTATTATCAGGCCGCGCCGCCCCCGCCGCCTGTAGCGGGCGAGGGCGCGTCCTGCCCAGGCCCGCGCGGCAGGTTTTTTAAGGGCCTTACCCGTGTGGTTCTGCGGGGACACCGGGTGATGTTTCTGCTGTCGCTGTGTCTGTTCCTGCTGGCGCAGACCGTGCTGTTTTTCAGGGGTCAGGCGAAACTTATCACGGCGATGCTCAAGGATGATCTGAAAATCCTGCTTATAGTGGACGACAACGTTCCCGATTCCCGGATAAAATCGCTTGAAAGCAAACTTTTCGCGCGCGACCATGTCACCTATGTCAAGTTCGTTTCGCGGGATGAAAGTTTCGCGCTGGTCCAGCGGCAGGACCCGGAGCTGGCGCAGACCGTGCTGACGTTCGGGCAGAACCCGATGCCGCGCTATTTCAGCATCAAGGCCGACGATACCGCGCTAAGCAATATCGGCATGTGGATGCAGTCGGCGATAATGGGCCGGGTTGAGGGTATTTCCGGGGTTTCCTATAACCCGGACGCGGTGTACGCGCTTTTGCAGGCGGAGTTTTACAGCGGGCTGCTGTCAATGGTTATCGCGATTACGGCGATAGCTATCATACTGCTGGCGTTTTTTGTGGAACTGAGCGCGGCAAAGCACCTGCCGCTGGATTATAAATTCGGGCAGGCGGTCAGCTGGATGCTGTCCGGTTTTCTGGGCGCGATAAGCGCATGGGCGATTTTGTGGGTGATGGTTTATCCGATGAAGCACCTGAGCCCGATGTGGTGGAGCGCGCCGGTGTTGTGGCGGCAGGCCGGCATGCTGGCCTGCGGAGCCGTGCTGGGCTGGACAATGTTCCGATGGAAAGAAACCCGCTAGTATTTTTATTGCTGTCCTGTTTTCTTCTTTCTCCGGCCGCGGCGCAGGACGCCCAAACCCGGAGAGAGGAGCTGCGGCGCATTCAGGCTGAAGTGGATGCGCGCAGAAAAAAGCTTGACCTGTACAAGAAGCAGGAACAGGACATTAACCGCTACATCTCGTTTCTGGACAAGCAGAAGAACACAACCCTGCGGGAAAAGAACGATTTGAACCGGCGCATCGGCATGGTGCGGCGAAACATCGCGGAAACCCGCGGTCGGCAGAAAGTTTTCGCCACGGCCCAGCAGTACTGGCGAAGCGTGCTGGCCGGCGAGATCGCCGAATATGCCGTGCGGGAAGCCTCGGAGTTCCGGTTTTACGGGGAGGACCGGCTGGTTTCCCGGCTGTTTGTCGAAGCGGCCATTTTCAACAAAATCGCGCTGCATGAAAGCCTTGAATCCGAGAAGGCGAGCGCTGTCGAGAGCGCGGAAACGCTGGAGAAAAAGGACAGCGAGCTGAGCATCCATTCCAAGGCGCTGTCGAAGGAAGAGGCTGTACGGCGCAGGAAATACGAAGCGAAACTTTCCGAACTGCATCAGACCCGCGACAATTACAAAAAGACGATGCGCGAGCTGGATGACCTGCGCGCTTCGGCCCAGAGCCTGGTGAATTTTCTGGAAAAGTTCGAAGCGTCCGCCAACGCGGCGCTCAGGAAGAAAAAAATCACGTCCTCCGGCGAAATTCCGCTGGCGGGCCACAGCCTGCCGTGGCCGGTTGAAGGCGATATTGTAGGTTCGTACGGCCGCGAGCCGGTGCCGGCGTTGAAAACCTGGATAAAGCGCGACGGCATTATCATCTCCGCCGAACGCGGAACGCCGGTTCTGGCGGTCGCGCCGGGTTCGGTGATTTATTCGGGCCCGTTCCGGTCGTACGGCAATGTGGTCATAGTTTCGCATGACGACAGCCAGTATTTTACGGTTTACGGTTTTCTGGAAGATATCATGGTGGCGCGCGGCACGGCGGTGAATACCGGCGCGGCCATAGCGCGGGCCGGGCTCGACACAATGACGGCTTCGCTCAAGCAGACCGACGCCAAAAGCGCGGTCTATTTTGAAATCAGGGCGGGCACGCGCGCCGTTGACCCCGTGAAATGGCTTAAAAAAAGCAATTAGGCTTAGCGGACGGCATGGCGTCCGGAGCGGCGTTTTTATGAAAACTTATACGCGCAACGGCGGCGGGCTGGATTTTCGGACAAAGTTGTTGCCAACGGAGAACTTATGTTAAAAGGCAGAACCGGCAAATATATCGCGCTGGCAGCCGGTGTGGTGGCTGTCAGCATGCTTGTTTCGAGCGCGCGGTCGGCGGTGGACCAGAGCTATGAGAAACTGAAGGTACTTATACAGGTGCTCCGCATAGTGCAGGACAATTATGTGGACGAAACCGATTCCAACAAGCTGATTTACGGCGCGGTAAAAGGCGTTGTGCGGGAGCTGGATGATTTTTCGCAGTTTATGGAACCCGAAACAAACGCCAAGGTCAAAAGCGACACCGAAGGCGAGTTCGGAGGGCTGGGCATCACCATCACCACGCGCGACGGATTTGTTACCATAGTCACGCCGCTGCCCAATACTCCCGCTTACGCGGCGGGCATCCAGCCCGGCGACAAGATTGTGGCCATCGAGGGCGAGAGCACGCAGGATATAACCGCCGACGATGCCGTGAACAAGCTGCGCGGCAAGATAGGCACAAAGGTGAAAATCACGGTTGCGCGCGAGCCGGCGCAAAAGGACGGCGAATGGATCCGGCAGGACTATGAGCTGGTTCGCGCCAAAATAGTGCCCGAAACCGTGCAGTACCGGCTGATGGACGGCAATATCGGCTATATCCACATAATTGATTTTTCCGGGCACGCCGTGGAAAAAACCGCCGAGGCTTTGTCCGAGCTGAAAAAACAGGGCATGCAGGCTCTGGTTCTTGACCTGCGCTATAACCCCGGCGGGCTGCTGACGGCGGCGTGCGACATCTCGCGGTTTTTTCTCGACCGGAACAAGATGATAGTGTATACCAAGGGCCGCCGGCCGGAGAACTACCAGGAGTTTCGCAGCGACGCCGCCGCCCCGTATTCCGACCTGCCGCTTGTGGTGCTGGTCAACGGCGGCTCGGCGTCGGCCAGCGAAATAGTGTCCGGCGCGGTGCAGGACAACAAGCGCGGGATCATTATCGGTTCGCGGACTTTCGGGAAAGCGAGCGTGCAGTCAATAGTGCCGCTGGTGGACGGTTCGGGCCTGCGGCTTACCGTGGCGCGGTATTACACGCCGTCCGGCAAATCAATCCACCGCGATCCGAAAAACGACACGGGCGGCATCACCCCTGATATCGAGGTGAAGGTTGACCGCGACGCGATGGTCAGGATTTTCGAGCAGTACAGCAAGATCTACAAGCCGGGCAAGGAGGAAAAACCGGGCGCGGATTCCAAAGCCGCGAAAGAACCCCCGGCCGGCGGGGAAGTTAAAAACGGCGCCGCCAAACCCGGCGCCGGTAAAGACGGCAAACCTTTTACGCCCGCCGCGAAGAAAGATGAAAAACCGGCTGTGCGGGACGAAGCGCTCGACCGAGCGGTGGAAATACTCAAGGCGCGCGCGGTGTTCGCCAATCTCAACTCCGGAGGCAAGGCGCTTTAGCCGGGCCGGCCCGCGCGGCGGGCGGCGCGGCTTCGCGATTTATGCGCATTCTGGGGATCGAAACCACCTGTGACGAAACCGCCGCCGCCGTGCTGGAAGACGGGCGCAGGCTGCTTTCCAATAAGGTGTTTTCGCAGATCGGCCTGCATAAGAAGTATAACGGGGTGGTGCCGGAGCTGGCCAGCCGAGCCCATACCGAAAAAATAGCGGAAGTGATAGGGGCGGCGCTGTCCTATCCCGGCAGCGGTTATGAAAGCGGCGGAGCGCTTTCCGCCGGTTCGAACCCGCCGGTTGACGCGGTGGCGTTCGCGCGCGGGCCGGGCCTGCCGGGCGCGCTGCTTGTGGGCAAAGTGGCGGCGCACGCGGTGGGGGAAATGTTTGGCGTGCCGGTTATCGGGGTCAACCATCTGGAGGGACACATTTTCGCGTGCGAACTGCGTTCGGATTCAAGCGCCGCGCCGCTGGAGTATCCGCTTGTCGCCTTGACGGTTTCGGGCGGGCATACCGAGCTGTGGCTCATGCGCGGGCCGGGCCTGTACCGGGTGCTGGGCCGCACGCGCGACGACGCGGCCGGAGAAGCGTTCGATAAAATAGCCAAACTGCTTGATTTGGGCTATCCGGGCGGGCCGGTGGTTGAAAAATACGCCGGATCGGCGGTAAAACGGGATATCGAGTTCCCGCGGCCGCTGCTGCCGGGCACATGGGATTTTTCTTTCAGCGGGCTTAAAACCGCGGTCAGCTATTATTTGCGGGACTGCAAGCGGCGCGACCCGGCCGGAATATGTTCGGCTTTTCAGACGGCGGTGGTGGAAACTCTTGCGGTAAAGGCCGTCAAGGCGGCGCGCCATTTCGGCGTGAAGCATATAGCCGTGGGCGGCGGCGTGTCCGCCAACTCCGCCCTGCGCCGGACTCTGGCCGAACGCGCGGCCCGGCATGGCATAACGGCGCGGTTTGTGGAACGCCGGTTCTGCACCGATAACGGCGCGATGATCGCGCTGGCGGCGCACAAAAAGCTGTCGGCCGCGATCTGCCGGGACAGGTCGGTGCGGGTCAATCCCGATCTTCGAGGGAGGAGCTGGGCGTTGTGATACAGTTCTGGGCTTTGCCCAATTCCGGTCTTGCCAGCGGGTCCGATCTGCGCGCTCTGCTGGACCGGTATGCCCCGCAGCACGCCGGCGGCATCGGTGTGCGGATCGTGAACCGGGAAACGATGTGGCGAATGCTTTTCAAGTACCAGCGTGGTTCGGAAACCGAGGAGTTCCCGGATATTATCGAACTGCCGCATTACTGGACGCCGCTTTTTGCCGGCATGGAAGTGCTGGCTTATCTGGGCGAGGCCGGAGTGGAGTTTGACGCGTCGCGCTGGATCGGGCCGCTGGCGGAACACTGCATTCACCGGCGCAAGCGGCTGGCGTGCAGCCTGCCGTGGATAATGGACGTGAGCGCGCTGCATTACCGGGTGGACCATATGCGGGAAATCTCGTCCGACCCGGATAAACTGCTCTCCGACTGGGACGGCCTGATCACGGCCTGCCGCCTGCTTATTGACCGGCGGCGCGGCGCGCGCGGCTATTGCCCTATTGAAAATTCCAATTTGCGCGGCACCGTCACGATCCGGGACATGCTGCCTTCGATCTGGAACAACGGCGGCAGCCTGTTCTCGGCCGATAACAGCCGCAGTGCGCTTTACCGCGAGGAAACGCTGCGCGGGATCGAGCAGTATCTGGACCTGTTCATAGCGGGCTATATGCCGCTTCTGCAGGAGAAAGGCTCGCGCGGCACCATGCTTGACGGGCGCGCCAGCCTGTGCATTTCGCGGCGCAAGGGCGACGCGGTTTTCATGGCCGACGGAACGGAGCCGTTTCCGCTCAAAACGGTGTCCATTCCGGGCGGTATTTTCGGATCGCACCGTTTTCTGTCCAGCGATAACCTTCCGGTGCTCAGCCGCTCGCCGCAGTTTT
>JAQVSV010000034.1 GCA_028700325.1 Elusimicrobiaceae bacterium
ACAATGAGAACCCGACCTGCGGGTTCATGGAAACGCTGTCCACTCTGCCGTTTAACAACGCCAGAATCGCAAACCGGATCTGGACCGACACACCGCTTGGCGAACTGGCCAGGGGCTACGCCGCCGATATCATCCTCATGGATTACTGGCCGCCCACGCCGTTTAACGAAAACACTTTTCTGGGACACCTGTGCTTCGGCCTGAGCCAGAGCTTTGTGGACACCACGATCGCCTCCGGCCGGGTGCTGATGGAGCACAAGAAACTGAAAATTGACATTGACGAGGAAGAAACCGCCGCCCGGGCGCTGGAACTGGCAACCAGCCTGTGGGAACGGTTTTAACCGTGCCGCCCCGCTTACGGAGGGCCGGCTTGAAAACCCGGCCCTCTTTTTTCAAACAGGAAACCTTCCATGCCGCCGAGCACACAAACCGAAACCGCGCTCTACGACGAAAACTGGCACCAGTGGGTTGACATGAAAAGTTACGGGCCTGCCAGCCGCTACCTGCGCGCGCTGATAACGGACCTGCTGGAACTGGTTCCTGACAGGCAATCCGTTAAAACCGCGCTTGATCTGGGCTGCGGAGAAGGCACCAATACCCTGCTGCTCGCGCAGCATCTGACGCGGGCCAAGGTAACCGGCGCGGACTTTTCAGCCACCGCCATTTCCTGCGCCCGCCGCCATGCCAAGCCCGGCCGGCTGGAATTCACGCTCGATAAAAACAGCGATTCGCTTGATTCCCGCTATGATCTGATAACCTGTTTCGAGGTGCTGGAGCATGTGCGCGACTGGCGGGCGCTGCTGGCCCGCATGGCGAACGCGAGCGAAAAATATCTTCTGCTTTCATTTCCGACCGGGAAAATGCGCCCTTTTGAAGTCAACGTCGGACACCTGCGCAATTTCAAAAAAGGAGAAGTGGAAACTTTTCTGGCAGGTGCCGGTTACGAGCCGGTGCGGGTATTTTACGCCGGATTTCCGTTCTATTCGCCGCTTTACCGGGATTTATGCAATTTGACCAACATGGCGAACAATTCCGTCTCGCGCGGAAAATTCGGACGCAAACAGAAACTCATCTCGGCTGTGGGGTATTTCTTTTTCAGGCATCTTTCGACACGCCTCTCAAAAGGCGACCGGTTTGCCGGTTTATTCCGCAGACGCCAGCCTGAAAATTAACAGGCTTTCAGTCGGCGGTTAAAACAGCTCAGCGCGGAACCCGCAAGATAAAACGAACCCGCCACAGCGCACACCGCGCTGCCAAGACCAAGCCGCAGTGCGGTTTTTGCGTCCGGCTCAACAACAACATCCGCCGCCGGATTGCACGCTTGTATCGCCGCCGCCAGCTCGTCCGCGGGCAACGCCCGCTCCGAACTGGTCCTGGTGGCTATAAAACGCTTATACAAAGGCGCCAGCTCCGCCAGCACCGCCCGGTAATTCTTGTCGCGCATGACCGCGATCACAAGAACCCGATCCTGGTTCCCGCAATAGGGCGACCGCCGGAAAGTGTCGGCGAATGCGGCGGCGGCCTGCGGATTATGCGCGCCGTCCACAATCACGACACCGGCAGAACCGGGTTTTATTTCATTTCTGATCACCTGAAACCGGGCCGGGCAGCTAAAGCGCAGAAACGACTCGTACGCCAGTTCAGGAGTCAGTCCGGGCACCATGCCGCGCAGCTCCGCCAAAACGGCAAACACCGTGGCGGCGTTGGCGGCGTAATGCCGGCCCAGCGCGGCGATCGCGCGGGTTGAACCGTCGGGCCCGTGAAGCAGGGTTTCGCCCTTCTCCCAGTCGAACCCGGCGAACCGGAACGCGAATGCCTGCGGCGCGTAAATCAGCCGGGCATTATTTTTTACCGCCTCCGCCTCAATCACAGCCAGCGCGGACGGCTCCATTGCGCCGCAGACGCAAACTCCGCCGGATTTTATTATCCCCGCCTTTTCCGCCGCGATCGCTTCCACGGTGCCGCCCAGCAGCTCTGTATGGTCCAGCCCGACGGAAGTAATGACGGAAATCGCCGACTGCCCGATAATATTCGTAACGTCCAGCCGGCCCCCGATCCCCGCTTCCAGCACCACAAAACCACAGCTGTTCTCCGCGAAATGCAGAAACGCCGCGCAGGCAAGCAATTCAAAAAAAGTGAGTTTCCCCGCTTCAACAGCCACAACCCGCCCGACGCAACCGGCAAACTCCGGTTCGGAGACATTCAGCCCGTTGATCGAAATCCGCTCGCATACGTCAGCCAGATGCGGCGACACAAAAAGCCCGGTTTTAATGCCGGCCCGAGCCAGCGCCAGGGCGCACAGATGCGCCACGCTGCCTTTGCCGTTCGTGCCGGTAATGTGAATATATTTTAATCTGTTCTGGGGATTTCCCAGCCGCTCAAGCGCAGCCCTTACGCTTTCAAAAGAGTGGCACGTCCGGACAGCCTGCCGGTTCATCACTTCGGCGCAGGCGGCTGAGAAATTCATAGCGGGGAGTCGGGCCTGACGGCTGAATTCAGGCGCAGGAATTGAAAAACGCGCGCACGGGAAATTCCGCGGTAAACACCGTTCCCGCGCCCGGAAGGGACGAACAGGAAATCTTGCCGCCCAGATATTTCTCGCCAAGCAGTTTAACGCTGTACAGGCCCAGTCCATGCCCGTAGCCCCGGGTGGAATTATCCGGATGAAAAAGATGTTCGCGCATTTCATCGGGAATGGTAATGGAGTTGGACACGGTAAACACTACCAGCCCGGCCACCGGCTGCACCGTGAACCGGACTTCCCCGCCTTCCACCGTCGCTTCAAACGCGTTGATAAGCATATTCACGAGAACCCGGCCCAGCAGCACCGAATCGGTTTCCATCACAAGCCCGGCGGGACACTCGAAATTTAGATTTTTATTGCCGCCTTTATTTATCGCGGCGATTATCCGCGACAGCTCCTCCGCCAGAGCAGAAACATTGACCGGCGCCGTTCTCACGCGCAGAACTCCGGTTTCCGCGTCCCGCATAAGGCGGTAATGCCGGATGGTTTCGACAAGTATTTTGGAAGCGCGCTGCGCCGAGGCCGCGTAAGTTCTGGCTTCCTCAAGAGTTTCGGCGTCATCAATAAGCCCGGAAAAACCGTCCACTATCCCCGCCATGTTCAGAATGTCATGAAAAAACATCCGTTCCGTGTCAAAAGAGCGGGTTTTGGCGTCGGCGCAGTCCGAACCCGGATGCGAAATGTTATTGAGCAGTTTCTGGCTGATACCGTCCGAAGTTTCCTGCGCGGCGGAAAACGCCGTTTCTTCGCTGATTCTTTCCTTGAATTCAAGCATACTTGTCACCTTTCCTGTTCCTGAACAGCCACCACACGGGCCACACCGGCGCAGATATAATTGACGGTGTCCAGATCATCTTCCGTAAATATTCCCTTCGCGGGATTCATCAGTTCCACAACGCCCAGCAGTCTGCCCGCGTAAATGACGGGCACGCACAGAATATGGGTGGTTTTGAACCCGGTAGCGTCGTCAACCGCTTTGAAAAACCGGGCATCCTTCGCGGCGTCGTTCACCAGCATCGCCTGCCTTTTTTCCGCCACCCAGCCCACCACGCCCTCATACGACATCATCATATTCTTTATTTCCGGCGCGTGCGGGCCATACACAAATAAAAGCGTCAGTTTCTTCCGCTCGTCATCCGCCGCGAAATAACTGCCGGCGGCGCATTTCATCGCCGGACAGATACCCTTTAAAAACGCGTCCCACACGCGTTCGGGCTCGTGAGCCGCCAGCGCCTGGCGGATGCCGCCGGTTATCTCTGCGAGTATTTCAGCGCGTTCTCTCATTCCTGTACCCGCCTGATATGCGCGCCCAGCGCGCCCAGTTTTTTATTTATGCGTTCATACCCGCGTTCAATATGGTACACGCGCAGAATTTCCGACCGGCCTTTAGCCGCCAGCGCGGCCACGCATAAAGCCGCTCCTCCGCGCAGATCGGACGACATTACGCTCGCGCCGGAAAGTCCCGGCGCGCCGTCCACCAGCGCGGCATTTCCGCTCACCGCTATAAGCGCGCCCATGCGCGCCAGTTCCGGCGCGTGCATGAACCGGTTTTCAAAAATGGATTCCTCTATCTTCGCGCGCCCGGCCGCTACCGCCATGCACGCCATCCACGGCGCCTGCAGATCTGTCGGGAAACCGGGGTACGGCTGCGTTCCATGTCAACCGCGCGGAGCGCGCGGCCTTTCATATTAACCGTGACGGAAGTTTCGGTTTCGCTGATTTCCGCGCCGGCTTTCACAAGCCGGTCCAGCACCGCGCGCACATGTTCCGGCACGCAGTTTTTCACGGTGACCCGGCCCCGGGTCGCCGCGCCCGCTATGAGGTATGTGCCCGCCTCTATACGGTCCGGCACTATCGTGTGGCTCGCTCCGTGCAGCCGCTTAACCCCGTTAATAAAAATCCGGCCGCCCTTGCGCACGATCTGCGCGCCCATCGAACGCAAAAAATCGTAAAGATCATCGTTTTCCGGCTCAAGCGCGGCGTTATCAAGCACGGTCGCGCCGGGCACCAGTGTCGCGCACATCGCCAGATTCTGGGTCGCGCCCACGCTCGGAAAACCCAGCCTGAAATGGCAGCCGGAAAGTTTTTTTCCGCTCAGCACCATATTGCCGCCGGCGGTAGTTACGTCAGCGCCCAGGCAGCCGAACCCTTTAAGGTGAATATCCACCGGCCGCAGGCCGATCGCGCAGCCGCCCGGCAAAGGCACGCTCGCGTGTCCGAACCGCGCAAGCAGCGGCCCGGCTACCAGAACCGACGCGCGCATCTGCTTCACCAGATCATAAGGCGCGGTCGGCGACGGTTTGCGGGCGCGCCGGATAACCGCCGTGCCGCGCGAACAGATGACCGTTTTGCCCAGACATTCCAGCAGCTTGAAAGTGGTTTTAATATCGCGCAGATCCGGCACGCGCCGGAGTATGCACTCCTCGTCGGTCAGCAGTGTCGCGAATAAAATAGGAAGCGCGGCGTTTTTTGCGCCGGAAACCGCGATCTCGCCTTCAAGAGGCAATCCACCTTCTATAACATATTTATACATTTTGCGTCTCTCTTACAATTATACTACAGAATGTCAATGTGCTGGTTCAGGAATTTAGTCACACTCGGGCGATAAAATACCGGTCAAACCCGCTGAAATCATCAAGAAACTCAAGCCCGCGCCAGACTCCGGCCGAAAACATTGTTTTTATCGCGGCGCGCTGGCCCGACCCGGTTTCAAGCATAAGCACACCTCCGGGATTGAGGTGTGCCGGAGCTTCCCCTATTATCCGGCGCAGCAACTCCAGCCCGTCGGGCCCGCCGTCAAGCGCGCAGGCGGGTTCCCGGCGCACTTCCGGCGCAAGGCCGGCTAATTCCTCCGAAGGTATGTAGGGAGGATTGGACACTATCAGGTCAAACTTTCCGGTTATCCCGGCAAACAGGTCGCTCCGGACAAACCTGACCGCGGCGCCAAGCGCCTCCGCGTTAGTTTTTGCGACCGCCAGCGCGTCTGGCGAAATGTCGCTCGCGGTAACGCGCGCTTTCGCCCTGAGCGCCAGCGCGCAGGCGATACAGCCCGAACCGGCGCCAAGGTCAAGAACGTCGCAGGCGCCGGCTCGGCCATTGAGCCAGTCAAGCGCAAACCGGGCCAGCTGCTCCGTTTCCGGACGCGGCACAAGCACCGCCGGGCTCACGATAAATTCATATTCCAGAAAAGCGGCCCGGCCTGTTATATACGCCAGCGGTTCGCCCGCCGCCTTGCGCTCGAGCAGGGCGGAAAAATCGAGCCGTTGATTCTCCCCTACCGGAAAATCCGGAAATGCGCGCAAGGTCAGCCGCGATTTTCCCAGCGCATAAGCCAGCAGCAGTTCGGCGTTTTCAAGAGGCTCGCCCACGCGGGCCGTTTCAAGCGTTTTCTGCGCCTGCTTAAGCAGTTCTCCGGCCGTCCGGTACATGCCGGAAATGAAAATCCCCATTACACCTCCGCCCTGGCCAGCCGCTCCGCGGTGCGGGCCTCGCGGCAGGCCTGCAGAATCGGCTCGATTTCGCCCTCCATAATGGCTGCTATATTGAACCACGACTGTTCCAGCCGGTGGTCCGTCACCCGCGACTGGGGAAAATTATAGGTGCGGATTTTCTCCGACCGGTCGCCCGTGCCCACCTGCACGCGCCGCGCGTCGGTAAGGGACGCGCTCGCCGCGCTCTCCGCCATTTCCGACAGTTTGGCAACCAGCATCTTCATCGCCCGTTCCCGGTTCTGCAACTGGCTGCGCTCCTGCCGGCACTGCACCACAATGCCAGTAGGCAGATGGGTGATCCGCACCGCGGTTTCCACCTTGTTGACATTCTGCCCGCCAGCGCCGCCGGCGCGGCAGGTATCCATTCTGATATCCGCAGGCTTGATATCCACGGCGGCCGTTTCCTCCGCTTCCGCCAGCACCGCCACTGTTACCGTGGAGGTGTGGATCCTGCCCGAAGCCTCCGTAGCCGGCACCCGCTGCACCCGGTGCACCCCGCCTTCGCTGCGCAGCCATGAAAAAGCGTTTTTTCCTTTTATGTAAAGCGATGCGTATTTGCAGCCTTTCAGCCCGGTGTCCGCATACTCAAGCACTTCCGCCTCCCAGCCTCTGGCCTGCGCGAACCGGGTGTATACCCGCACCAGTTCGGCGGCGAACAAAGCCGATTCCTCACCGCCCGCGCCGGGCCGGATTTCCATATAAATGTTCTTTTCGTCCTTCGGGTCCGGCGGCACCAGCAGCAGCCGCAGTTCTTTTTCCACTACAGGCAGCCGTTCCTCAAGCCGGACGATATCCTCTCTGGCGAGCGCGGCCATTTCGGGATCCTTGTCCGCAGCCATTGCCCGGGCCTCTCCCAGCTCATCGCACAGCGACTGGTACTGCTTCGCTTTTTCCGCCACCGGCCTCAGCTGTGAATGCCGCTTTGAAAACCGGTTGATGTCGTCCGGCGTCAAGCCGCCCTGCGCCAGCCTGGTTTCCAGTTCCGCATACTCGTTAAAAAATTTCGACAAATCCATGTCTTTCTCCGCACCCGCCATTCATGCATAAATGCAAAAACAGACCCCTTGGTTCAAGGGGTCTGTTTTTCAAAACACTCGCGCTAGTTGGCGGCTGGTTTTCTGCCTTTTTTCTTGGCGGCCGTTTCAGCCAGTTTCTTGGCAGCTTCCGCGTCCTTGCGGACGGTGGTCGAAGTGACCGTGGAAACCTGATGCACGGCAGTGGCCAGCTTCTTCGGCGCGCGCTTCACCGGCGCGCCTTCGGTGCCGGCAAACCGCTTGTTAAACTTTTCGACGCGGCCCGCGATATCAAGCATCTTCTGCTTGCCTGTGTAAAAGGGGTGACACTCCGAGCAGATATCCAGTTTGATATCGCCCTGTGTTGACCGGGTGACAAATTCCGCGCCGCAGGCGCAGGTCACTTTTGCTACCGTGTAAGTCGGATGTATATCCTTTTTCATTTAACTACCTCGCTGGTATTGCAAAGCTATGCTTTATTATACCACATCGGCGCGGCGCCGTTCCATAAATAAAAAAAACGCCGCGCAAGCTCGACGTTTACACTAGGCGGCGGCCCCTTGAGCTACACCAATAACCCAAAGCAACCGCCGCCTGCCCTCACCACCCACAACAGGTGTAGAAGAAAACGGCTTCGCTTTTGGTTGGTGTATGCCTCCGGAACATCGAGGAAGCGCACTATGCTCTTACGCATAGCCCCAAAAAACCAGACAAGTTGTCATAAGCACACTGCAACAAAATTTCCAGATCCCTCAATCTTCCCCATATTTTAGCATATTTGTCCAGGAAATATAATCCCCCGTACCGGAACATACTAGGTGAAATTTTTCAAACAGGCAATCTGTATATTACGCGTAACTATTGCGTTCTTGAAAAATCGGCCGCATAAACCGGCCGTCAGATCCAGCACAAAAAAACGAACGCCCGCCGGCGATCTGGCCGGGCGGGCGCCCGTTCGTGACACGAGTTGGATTACATGGACATTTCCATTGATTTCAGAAAGTCCTTGTTGGACTTGGTTACCTTCACTTTCTGAATCAGCAGCTCCATCGCGTCCACGGGATTAAGCGGAGCCAGCACCTTGCGCAGGATCCATACCTTGTTAAGCTCGTCCTCGTTAAGCAGGAGCTCCTCTTTCCGGGTGGAGGTGCGGTTAAGGTCTATGGCGGGGAAGATTCTGCGGTCCGACAGTTTCCGCTCCAGATATACCTCGGAATTGCCGGTGCCCTTGAATTCCTCGAAAATCACTTCGTCCATGCGGCTGCCGGTTTCCACAAGCGCGGTGGCGATAATGGTGAGCGAACCGCCTTCCTCCACATTGCGCGCCGCGCCGAAAAAGCGCTTGGGACGCTGCAGCGACGTGGCTTCCAGCCCGCCCGAAAGAACGCGCCCGCTCGACGGCGCGATCGTGTTGTACGCGCGCGCGAGCCGGGTGATCGAATCAAGCAGGATAACCACATCCTTCTTCATCTCGACCATCCGCTTGGCCTTTTCCAAAACCATTTCGGAAACCTGCACATGGCGGTCCGCAGGCTCATCAAACGTGGAAGCGATCACCTCCCCGTCCACCGAACGGCGCATGTCGGTCACCTCTTCCGGCCGCTCGTCAATGAGCAGCACCATCAGCACCACTTCCTTATTGTTGGTCTTGACGGCGTTGGCCAGTTTCTGCAGAATCATCGTTTTGCCGGTTTTCGGAGCGGCAACCACCAGCGCGCGCTGGCCTTTGCCGATCGGGCAGATAAGGTCTATTATCCGGGTGCAGAGTTCCCCTTTGTCCGTTTCCAGAAGGTAGCGCGAATTGGGATGCAGCGGCGTAAGGTTGTCAAACAGCGGCCGGTATTTGGTCTCAAGCGCGTCAATCCCGTTGACCTTCTGCACCTGAAGCATCGCGTAATACCGCTCGCCGTCCTTGGGCGGGCGGATTACGCCGTCAAGCGTGTCGCCCTTGCGCAGAAAAAACCGCTTGATCTGCGAAGGAGAAACATAAATATCGTCCGGCCCGGCCAGATAGTTGTTGCTGGGCGAGCGCAGGAACCCGAACCCGTCAGGCAGGATTTCAAGAACGCCGCCGCCGTATACGGTGCCGTCGTCCTTGGCTTCGATCTCGATAATCCGGCTGATCAGTTCCTGCTTGCGCAGGCCGGAAATGCTTTCCAGATTGAGCTCGCGCGCCTTTTTCACCAAATCAACCACGGTCATTTTGGAAAGCTCCGATACGTCCGTCCGCTTCGTCACCGCGCCGGCCGGCAAAGGCACCGCGGTCGTGACCGGAGTCTGGCCAGTAGTATTATTATTCTGCCCGGGAACCGGCGCCAAGCCCGTGCCGTTGCCGGATTGGGGAATGTGCGGTTTGTGATGATACGGCCGTCTGTCATGGTTGTTGTAAGTTCTGCGATGATACGGGCGGTTTCCGTTGCCGTTTCCATTCCCGTTTCCATTGGGGTTTCGGTTTTGCATACCTGTATTTGCTCCTGATTTTTAGTTCCTGCCTGTTTCGCTCAGCTCTTTGTAAATACCGTCCACAAGGGCGTACAGCTCCGTCAAGGTGCCCGTGTTAACGACAACAAAATCCGACAGCGAATTTTTTTCCTCGCCGCTCAGCTGCGCGGCGGACCTTCTTTCAAATTCTTCCTCGCTCCAGCCGCGGGCGAGCGCCCGCGCCAACCGGATTTCCGCGCCGGCGGAAACCGAAACCACAGCGTCAAACCAGTCCTTCGTCATCCCGCTTTCAAACAGCAGCGGTGCGTCAAACACCACCATCTTTTCCGAAGCGCGCCCGGCTATGTCTTTCGCCCGCCCGATAACCGCCGGATGAACCGCCGCCTCCAGCCCGCGCCGGGCAGCCGGATCCTTGAAAATCAAATCGGCCAGCCGCGTGCGGCTGATATCGCCGTCCGGCCCGACAGCGCACGGATAATTCCTCTCCACATACCGCCAGCCAGCGCCGCCCCGCGCCAGTTCCTCTTTCGCCAGCGTGTCGGCGCAGATTGCCAGCGCACCAAGCTGCGCCAGCCGCGCAGCCACCGCGCTTTTGCCGCTGGCCGGAGTGCCGGTCAGCCCGACCATGATTTTACCGGCCGGAAAAACACCGCCGGCTCGCGGCCTGCGCGCGCTCATCGGCGCGCCCGCCCGGAAAATTCATCAAGCCGCCGAAGTTCCTCTTTCGACAGCGAGTCAAGCCCGCCCGCGCGTATTTTATCAAGCAGTTCGTTCAGCTGTTCCTGCCGGCCGCGCGGAGCCGGCCCGCCGGTATGGTCCCAGCCGCTGTAAAACAGATTCGAATGCCGCCGGGTGTTTCCCGCCAGAGGAAAAAATTTAAGATACAGGTATCCCGTCAGCAGTCCGCCCAGATGAGCCAGATTGGCTATGCCCGTATAGCCCGACGCGAAACTCGCCGCAAACTCCACGATACCCAGCACCACCGCGAGATACCTGGCCCGGACCGGAATCAGAAAATAAAGGTAAACGGTTTCCTCCGGGTACAGCATCGCGAACGCCAGCAGCAATCCGTAAATCGCGCCCGACGCGCCCACTATGGGAACCGCCGAATGAGGAGTGAGCAGCACGTTAAAAAGCGCCGCGCCAAGACCCGTAGCAAAAAAGAACGTCAGGAAATTTTTTGCGCCCATTGCCGGCTCGACCAGCCGCCCCAGCATCCACAGCATGAACACGTTAAGCGACAGATGCAGCAACGAGCCGTGCATGAACATATAAGTCACCGGCTGCCACACCCACAGCCGTTTCACCAGCAGGACAGGCACCAGCCCGAAATAAAAATAAAGAACCGGACCAAACGCAAACGACAGCAGATACCCGCCCAGACAAACCGCCACAAGCCGCCGCGTCGCGCGCGGCAGACCCATAAAACCGGCCCGTATGGCAAACAGAAACCGGCGCGGCGCGCCCGGCATCATTTCACAGCCTCCATATCCTGCCAGTTGACTCCGCGTTTGACCGTAACGGCCAGCGGCACGCGCAATTTTACGGCATGTTCCATCATGTCGCGCAGAACCGGAATGAACGAGCCGGCTTTTTCAGCCGGCAGTTCGAAAAGCAGTTCGTCATGAATCTGGAGAAGCATTTCCGCGCCGAACCGGCCCAGCAGCGGGTAAATCCCCAGCATCGCGCTTTTTATCACGTCGGCCGAGCCGCCCTGAATGACCGTATTGACCGCCGCCCGCTGCGCGGCGGCGGCGGAAATACCGCCCGAGCGGATTTCCGGGAACCGCCTCAACCTGCCCGACAGCGTACGCACGGCGCAGGTTTCCTCGGCGGACCGGATGGTTTCGTCAATCCATTCCCGCAGCGCCGCATAAACACCGAAATAATGCTCTATGAACTCGCGCGCCTGCCGCACCGGTATGTCCAGCCCTTTCGCCAGGCCCGCCGCGCCCTGGCCATACACTATGCCGAAATTTATCGCTTTGGCACGACGCCGCATTTCGGGGTCCACCATGCCGGGCATCACGCCAAACATTTCACTCGCCGTCTGGGTATGGATATCGCCGCCCGATTCGAACGCCGCGCATAAAGCGGGATCGCCGCTTTCGTGCGCGAGAACCCGCAAATCAATCTGCGAATAATCCGCCGCGATAAAAACTTTCCCGTCGTCCGCCGCAAAAGCGCTGCGGATCAGCCGCCCCTGTTCGGAGCGGACGGGAATGTTCTGCAAATTGGGCCGCGAACTGGACAGCCGCCCGGTGGCGGTGCCGGCCTGATCGAAAAACGTATGTACCCGCCCTGCGGCGTCGGCGGCCTCAAGCAGCCCGTCAACATAAACCGACTTGAGTTTCGCCGCCTCCCGGTATTTGATTATTTCCGCCGCCACGGGATATTCGCCGGCCAGCCGCGAAAGCACTTCCTCGTCGGTGGAAAACCCGGTTTTCGTTTTATGGCCGGGATTGATACCCAGCTCGCCGAAAAGAAACTCCGCCAGCTGTTTCGGCGAATTGATATTGACGGGATGTCCGCTCACGGCCTGAATTGCAGCTTCGGACTGCGCGGCGACGGCGGAAAGCGCCTGCCCGGCCCGCTCCAGAATACCGGTATCCACTTTAATTCCCGCCGCTTCCATGCGGCACAGCACGGAAACCAGCGGAATTTCCGTTTTCACAAACAGGTCCCACAGCCCCTCTTTTTCCAGCCGGGCGGAAAACTCCGAACACAGTTCGAAAGCGTGGCCCGCCATGACCGCGAGTTTCCCCGCACCGCCGGCCTGCGGAAGCATCAGGCCAAGATTTTCCACCGCAAGGCTGTCGAAATCCAGATGCGGAGCCGACGGATTGAGACAATACGCGGCAAGCATCAGGTCAAAACAATGCACGATTTCGCCCCCCGCCGGACAGAACCCGCAGGCGTGCAGGGCGGATTTAATGTCCCACCCTATTTTAAGAACCGCATTATTGCTGATGACCGGAAACAACGCGCCCTTCTGCGCGGCGGTCAGGCCGGCGCGCGGCAAAACACAGAATTTTTCGCCCGTAACGCCGAAAAGAATATTTTCGGAATCCGTGAACAAAAGCACTTCGCCTGCCCGCGCGGCCAGTGCGAATATTTCCTGCTCGCGCGAAGAAACAGGCAACAGCGCCTGCGGCGAAGACGCTCTGGCCAGTGCAGCCAGATCCCTGAACTCGTATTTTTTAAACAGTTCGAACAGCGTCTCGGCCGCCGGCTCGGCGGGCGCGAATTCGGAAATGACAAAGGAATCGGGAACGGGAGCGTTCAGTTCCACCAGCCTGCGCGACAGCAGAGCCGTTTCGCGGTTGTCGAGCAGGCTCTGCGCGATTTTAGGCTTTATGCGGGTGTCGCCGGCCTGCGCGGCGGCCAGAATGCTGTCAAGCGTGCCGAACTCCGCGATAAGCGCGGCGGCGGTTTTGGGACCCGCTCCCCGCACGCCGGGCACATTGTCGGAAGAATCGCCCACTATCGCGAGGTAATCCGCCATCTGGCCTGGCGCGACGCCGAATTTCTCCCGCACATACTCGGCCCCGCGCAACGGCTCTTTGCCGCCTGTCCAGACGCTTATTCCGTCGCTGACAAGCTGGCAGATATCCTTGTCCGTAGTCACCAGCACAGCCCGCGCGCCCGCCGCGCGCGCGTTGCGGGCGATCCACGCCATATAATCGTCCGCCTCCAGCCCGTCACACGCCAGCACTTTAAGCCCCAGCCCGGCCGTTATTTCGCGCGCGAAAACAAGCTGTTTCACAAGCGCTTCGTCGGTTTTCACGCGGTTGGCTTTATAAGCGGAATACATCTCGTGCCGGAAAGTCCGGGCGGGCGAATCGAAACAAACCGCCAGATAATCCGGCCGGATGTCCTTGACCAGCCTGACAAGAAACCGGGCGAACCCGAACACCGCGCCCACCTCAAGACCCCGCGAGGTGGTAAAACCGGGCAGCGCATGATAGGCGCGATGCAGAAAACCATGCGCGTCTACGGCGTAAAAAGTTTTTTCGGCTGACATTTATTGTTTGTGATGAAAATCAGAACCGCGCGGCGGATTTGTATTTGACAGCTATCCGGGCAATCGCACATAGAAAACAACTCACCATTGGAAGTGATCTTCAAAGCCGGAAACGCCACGCCACTGAACAGCTCCACAGGCATTGAAACGGCAAACACCGGCGCAGGCGGCCATTGTCAGGCAAGCAGCCCGTCAAGCACTTTTTTCAGTTCGGGTTTGGGCTGCACGCCCACAGCGCTGTGGATTTCCTGCCCGCCTTTAAAGAATTTGATCGTGGGGATCGCCGCTATCTTAAAGGTCACCGAGGTCTCCTGACCCTCGTCGGTATTGAGCTTGCATACCTTGATTCGGCCCTCATACTCGGCGGCCAGCTCCTCCACTATCGGAGCCAGCATCCGGCAGGGCCCGCACCACGGAGCCCAGAAATCCACCATTACGGGAATCGCGCTTTCAAGCACCTCGGCCTTGAAGTTTGCGTCGGTAAGGATTATTTCGCTCATAAACTCTTCTCCCTAAGTATACACCTCAAGAATCCCGATGTATCATACTGCCGGTTTTTGAAAGCGACTGATTATTTATGATTAATTTTCCTACGGAATTTCTGGAACCCGGCCGGCGCACGCAATCCAGCGCAACCGCCGCACTTCAACTTTATACTAAAAGATATCACACTCACTGCCGCACTGTCAAGCGCGTTTGTGATGAAGCTCCCCCGGGTTATGCCGGGGAGTTTCTTCTGGTCCGCACTTCGTTTGCCCTGCTTACGCAGATTCACACACTCCATCCCCCCCTGCTTGAACCATGCAGTGCCGGCAATCATTATGCCATGCTGACCGGCACCGGGGTTTTGTGAGCGGAAAAAAAACAGCCCCGTTTCCGGGGCTGTTTCAAAAACGCCAAACCCGGCTATCTGCCGATCTTGCGGTTAAACTCCGCGATCAGCTTGTCCCACTCGTCGGCCTGACCAAACATTTCTTCCCAGTACTCAGGATCCCACTGGCGGCGCAGTTCGGCGGAATCCTTGCCCTGCTGTTCCACCCAGGTGAAATATTTCAGGTTATGAACGGCTTTGCGGTCGTAGTAACTAAGCTCCTTGGTATAGTCGGCTTTCACGCCGAGCAGATAGCGTTCCATATCAACCGCGGCCTGAGTGGCGTTGTATTTTCCGTATTCCTTGTTAAGCTCATTGATCCGGGAATGGTAAAGTTCCATGGAGTCGGTGAAAATAGTGATCACAACGTCATTTTCATCCAGCTCGTAATACTTGGCCATCTTGATCGCCGACAGCAGATTGGACGCGCCCGATATCCCGATATGATGCAGTTCGTTCACCACAGACTCCGCGACGCCGAACCGCTCAATCAGAGTCTTTTTGCCGGCGGGTTCGTTGAAAAGGCGGATGATGCGCATGCAGTTTTCGTCGTCAATCGCCGACACCATGTCGGTGTTGCGCACGTTATGCACCCACGGAATATGCTTGTCGCCGATGCCCTCGATACGGTGTTCTCCGAACCCGTTCATGTAAATCGTGGGGCACTGCAGCGCCTCGGAAGCGAGAATTTTCATGTCCGGATGCTGTTTTTTCAGGTAATCGCCGGCGGCTATCGTGCCCGCCGAACCGGTTGCGGAACAATATCCGGCGAGCCGGCTTTTCTTTCCTTTGACCTTGTTAAATACTTCCTCGATCGCGGGGCCGGTTACGTTATAATGCCAAGTGGGATTTCCCATCTCGTCAAACTGGTTGAAAATCACGCAGTCGGGCCGGTTTTTGCGGATGTCCCAGCATTCGTCGTAAATCTCTTTGACGTTGGACTCCGTGCCGGGCGTGGCTATAATTTCCGCGCCGGTGGTTTTAAGCCACTCGAACCGCTCGCGGCTCATGCCTTCAGGCAGGATGGCGACGGCATGACAGGCAAGCAGCACGCTGTCAAACGCGCCGCCCCGGCAGTAGTTGCCGGTGGACGGCCAGACCGCTTTCTGCGTCGTGGGGTCAAACTCGCCCGAAACCAGCCGCGGCACCAGACAGCCGAACGCCGCGCCCACTTTATGCGCGCCCGTAGGGAAATATTTGCCCACCAGACCGATCACGCGGGCCTTTACACCGGTCAGCTCGCGCGGGATCTCCAGATAATTGACATCTCCGAACAGCCCGGTTTTGCGGTCGTTTTTCCAGGTGATGCGGTACAGGTTTACCGGATCAAAGTCCCACAAACCGGCTTTTTTCACGCGCGCCTTGATTCCGGCGGGGATCGTGTCGGGATTGCGCATCTGTTTGAAGGTAGGAATGGTGATATTCTGCTCACGGCACCGTTTTACGGTGTTCTCGACAATCTTGTGATTGATTTTCAGCTTTGGCATTTTAGCAGACCTCTTGTGTGGAATAGAAAAAAATCCGTTCGGCGACGGAACTGCCCGGTCAGCGCCGATTACCCATAAAATACAAAATTAAACGGCTTTGCGCCACACACGCCCGGACAGGGCGGTCACCCGCGCGGCGCAGAAAAATACGCTTTGCTTTCCGCCGCAATCACATTCGACAGCAGCAGCAGCGAAACTATATTCGGCACCGCCATGCAGGCGTTGGCGATATCGGCGAACGCCCAGACCGACGGCAGCGACACCGCCGCACCCACCAGCACCGCCGCCACCCACAGTATCCGGTACGGCATGGCGGCCTTGCGCCCGAACAGGTACTCGACCGCTTTTTCGCCGTAATATTCCCAGCCGAGTATCGTGGAATACACGAAAGTAAGAAGCCCGATATTAAGGATCAGCGAACCGATATGCGGAATATGCGAAAATGCGGATTTGGTAAGCGCCGCGCCCGTGAGCCCCGACTGCCAGTCGCCGGAGCTTACCACCACAAGCCCCGTTATCAGACAAATCACAACAGTGTCCCAGAATGTGCCGGAAGACGATACCAGCGCCTGCCGCACCGCGTTTTTCGTCTGCGCCGCGGCCGCCACGATCGGCGCGCTGCCAAGACCGGATTCATTGGAAAACAGGCCCCGCGCAATACCGTAGCGCATCGCCTCTTTCATGCCCGCTCCGATAAAACCGCCCAGCGCGGCGGTACCGGTGAACGCGCTGTTCCAGATCAGCATTACCGTGTCAGGCAGCGCCGCGCGGTTGACCCACAGGATAAACAGACAGCCCGCTATATAAAAAACAGCCATGAACGGCACAAGTTTTTCGCACGTCACGGCAATGGATTTTATGCCGCCCAGGATAACCAGCGCGGTCAGCGCGGCCAGCACCAGCCCGCTTAACACCGGGCTGATCCCGAAAGTTTCCTTCGCCAGCGACGCGATCGAGTTCGACTGCACCATATTCCCTATCCCGAACGCCGCCACCGCGGTAAACGCCGCGAACAGCATACCCGCCCATTTCGCGTTGAGGCCGCGCTCCAGCACATACATCGGCCCGCCGGACACCGAACCCTTTTCGTCCGTAACGCGGTATTTTACGGAAAGCAGCGCCTCGCCGTACTTTGTGGCCATGCCGAACACGCCGGTAAGCCACATCCACAGCACCGCGCCCGGCCCGCCCGCCGCCACCGCCGTGGCCACGCCGACAATATTGCCCGTGCCGATGGTCGCGGCCAGCGCGGTCATCAGCGAGGCGAAATGGCTTATGTCGCCCTCGCCTTCTTTTTCCCTGCTGACAGAAATCTTTATGGCCTTTAATACATGTTTCTGTATGAAACCCAGCCGGAACGTAAGAAACACATGAGTTCCGAAAAGCAGCGCGATAAGCGGCACGCCCCACACCAGCGAGCTTATTTTATCCAAAAACGCTTCCATGATATCCGGCTCCTCCCGGGACTTGCGGCCCCGGAATTGTCCATCAGCGTTTACTCAGGCGCCAGCATTGCTGGTTTTATAAAAAAATACCGGACACCGCATTGCGGCGCCCGGTATTCTCATGCAGCCTAAAAACTACCACACCCTGCACGGGTTCGGACTCACCATGGGCGAGCCGGCCTGACAGGAAAACGCTTTCGCAAATTCCGGCATGTTAACAACCGAACCGTTCACCCGGTAGCGCGCCACCGAATGCGGATCCGTAAGCGCCTGCATACGAAGTTTCTCGGGCGTGGCGTTGCGGCACCAGATCTGCCCGAAACTGATAAAGAAACTCTGTTGCTGGGTAAATCCGTCAACGGTAGAAACAGGTTTTGCCTCCAGCAGGCTTTCAAGCGCCATATACGCAAGCCGTAGGCCGCCGGCGTCGGCGGTGTTTTCGCCGAGCGTAAGTTTGCCGTTGAGCTTCACGTCGTCAATTGCGACAAACTGCGAATACTCGTTTTCCAGACAGACCGTACGCTTGTTGAATTCTTCGACATCCCGCCTGGTCCACCAGTCGCGCAGGTTGCCGTCCGCGTCATACTGGCGGCCGTGGTCGTCGAACCCATGCGTCAGCTCATGCCCGATGACAACGCCTATCCCGCCCAG
The DNA here is from genome assembly GCA_028700325.1 of Elusimicrobiaceae bacterium. Classification (NCBI taxonomy): domain Bacteria; kingdom Pseudomonadati; phylum Elusimicrobiota; class Elusimicrobia; order Elusimicrobiales; family Elusimicrobiaceae; species Elusimicrobiaceae bacterium. Next base: position 17,949 of record JAQVSV010000034.1, read on the forward strand.
ATTCACCGCGTCCGGCTTGTTCTGCCCGAAAAACGGCGGCTGCAGTATGCCGGCCGGAAAGTTGATATTGTTCATCTGCGCACTGTAGTAAGCGTTCACCGTGGGCGGAGTCATGTGCCATTCGGATTTATCCACCGGCTTGCCTATTTTGGCGATATCGCGGCTGTATTCAAACCAGTCGGCCCGGGTGACGTTGCCGGCAAGATCGTCGCGCGCTACAGCCACCGGAGAATAATCGCGCCACTGGTCCGGATAACCCATTTTGTTGGTTATGCCCTTGAGCTTTATCAAAGCCTGCTTGCGGGTTTCGGGAGTCATCCAGTCAAGCTTTTCAATATCCTGCTCCAGCGCTTTTTCGATATTGGCCACCATTTCCAGCACACGGGCCTTGCCGCCCGCCCCGAAAGCGGTTTCCACATACCTGCGGCCCAACGCTTCCCCGAGCAGGCGGTCGGTCATCATAGTGCAGCGTTTCCAGCGGGGACGCAATTCCTTTGCGCCGGTGAGAGCCTTGCCGTAAAAATCGAAGTTCTCATCCACAAAGGCCGCCGGCAGAAGATCCGCGTCGGCGCTGAGGTAATGCCATGTCAGGTAAATCTTCCAGGTGTCGAGCGGTTCGCTTTTCGTAAGTTCGCCCAGCCGCTTGAAAAAATCCGGCGAGACCAGGTTGAACTCCCGCATTTCCGGCGCGCCAAGCGCGGTCAGAAACGCAGCCCAATCCACCCCGGGCGCAAGCTCGGCGAGCTGTTCGGGCGTCGTGCGGTGATAGATGTTTTTGGGGTCGCGCCGCTCCACCATCCCCTGCGACGCCCGGGCCAGTTCCGTTTCAAACGCCAGTACCGTGCGCGCGGCGACGGAAGACCGCTCCGTGCCGTACCCGATCAGCCCGAACATCCGCGTCATATGCAGGACGTATCTGTCACGCAGTTCGACGGATTTGGGATCCTGCTTCAGATAATAATCCTTTTCCGGCAGGCCGAGCCCGCCCTGATCAAATTCGCCGATCGTCATCTTGGCGTTCTCGTAATCGGGCGACGAGGAAAAATTGAACAAAACCTTCACGCCGAGCCGGTGCAGCCGCGCGAGCGCGCCGGAAATCTCACCGCCGTTTTTCAGCGCCGCTATGGCGTCCAGCTCCGGTTTCAGCGGTAGGACGCTGGCGGACTCGATGCCGTTTTCATCCATGCACGAAGCGTAAAAATCGCCGATTTTCTGGTCCGTGGCGTCCCGCCCCGGATCGTCGGCGGACGCTTTTTCCAGTATACCTTTCAGTATACTGAGATTGCGTTCGTTAAGCTCGTCGAACCGGCCCCAGCTCGCGCGGTCCGCGGGAATAGGATTGTTCTTCAGCCAGCTCCCGCAGCTGTACTGGTAGAAGTCCGTGCAGGGGTCGGCGGTCCTGTCCATAGCCGCCGTATCAATCCCGCCCGCCATTGCCGCCGTGGCGGACAGCAGCAGTAACGCCGATATTCGTATGCCAAGTTTTTTCATCGCAGCTCCTTTTCCGGTCCGAAAGAATGCAAACCTACTTCATTAACTTTTCCGACACGAGTTTTTTGAGGCTTTCCATATCGGGCTCGATAAGATACGGCTCGCCGACCGTTTTCATCGCCGAAGCAATATCCTTTAGCCCGTTGCCGGTAACAACAATGACAACTGTTTCTCCCTCTTCCAGCATTTTTTTCTCGTGCGCTTTTTTAAGGCCCGCATAGGCCGCCGCGCCCGCAGGCTCCGCGAACACGCTCGCTTCGCGAGCCAGTTCCGGTATCGCGGAAAGAATTTCAGAATCGCTCACCACAATCGGGAACCCGCCGGTTTCCTTTAGCGCGCGCAGCCCGGCACAGCCGTCGCGCGGCATGGATACGGAAATGCTGTCGGCCACGGTGTCGCCGGAAACGGCCAGAATCTTCCCGTCACCCTCAAACGCGCGCGTGACAGCATTGCTTCCCTGCGCCTGCACGCCCACCAGCTGCGGCAGGGCGCCGGTCAGGCCCAGCTTCGTCAGGTCGGTAAACCCTTTCCACAGACCGCTTATGATATTGGCGTCGCCAACCGACACGAACACCTTGTCCGGCACCTTCCAGCCTAGCTGTTCGCATATCTCGAACGAGCAGGTCTTCTTGCCCTCGCGCGTGAACGGGTTGTATCCCGTGTTGCGGTTGTACCAGCCGTAATACCGGGAGGCCTGCACGCACAGATCGAACGCATCGTCATAGGTGCCTTTCACCGTGATAACCTCGGCTCCAAACACCAGCAGCTGCGCGATTTTGGCTTTCGGCGCGGTCTGCGGCACGAAAATGATCGTGCGCACCGGCAAGCTCGCCGTCATGCACGCCATAGAAGACGCGGCGTTGCCGGTAGACGCACCGCAGATGACTTTCTCCCCCCGCTCCGCAGCCACGGCCGCCACAACGCAGCCCGCCCGGTCCTTGAAAGAACATGAGGGGTTGCGCCCGTCATCC
>JAQVSV010000035.1 GCA_028700325.1 Elusimicrobiaceae bacterium
AATTGACTCCCGGAGTCCAGGCCAGCGTAATTCCATAGGAGAAAGTCGTGGCTTTGTTGGATGCGGTGTTAGAGTTGTTCGAGTAATCCCGGAACTGTACTCCGGCTATTATTTCTCCGGTCACTTTGGGCGCGACTTGCCCCGTAAGGCCACCGTCCACTTTATGAATGTTGGAGTTGTTTCTGGTATTGTCTTTGTATTTCACCTGCGCGAACGTATATCCGGCCTGCAGCTGGGTTTTCGGCATCAGTTGATAGGTAATGTCGGCGCCGGCATTCCAGCGGTTGCGGTTGAGGTTGGAGTAGGCCGCTTCAAGATATTCGTTGAAATCATCGCTCGTGTTGATTTTGAACCCCAGACTTCCTTTGATGGGCGCCACGAAGTTGAAGGCGGCCGTGTTTTCCACCCGTTTTGCGCGGGCCGTCAGTTCCGAAGAGGCCTGGTCGGTGGTTGCCAGGAACTGATCGCCCAGCCTGGCGGTCATATTGTCCGCCAGCGTGCTTGCAAGTGAAAGGTCGGCTGTGTGATGCACGGCGTTGTTGTTGCTCTGGTTGACCGAATAAGTGATCAGGTCCAGCGCGTACCCGGCTTCAAGATCCAAGCGGGTGGTCAGTTTCTGGTTCAGCCGCAGTCCGAGCGATGAATCGTTGATCCACGCGCTTTTCACATTGCTCTTCGTCAGATAAATATTGCTGTCGTATTTCATCTCTGTGGAAACGAACGGATCAATGTTCAGCCCGCCCAGCTTTATATTCTGTATCGCCCAGCAGGGTGATGTTATGCTCAACGCTAATGCCAATGTTAAAATTTTTCTCATGATTTTCCCCTTTTTATAATCCTGTCGGCGAGAACCGGCCTATGGCGCGGACCGGCTTACTATCTCTTCGGATTCATGTTCCTCTTTGGAAGGGATAACGTTTGTCTGAGGGCGCGTCTGAATGATATCGCCCAGCAGCGGCGAGGTGTCTTCCGTGTCATTCGAATCGGCGGTTGACTGTTCCTGTTCTTCTTTCTTCTCTTCTTCCACGACTGGCGCGGGCGGCGGTTCCGTGGCCGGAGCGCCGGCAACCACGACGCTTTCGCCGCTGCCGATAATCGTTGTCTCGCCGCTCGGATTTGACTGAAGAATTCTGCCTTCCGCAACCGATACCGTAAAACCCTGTTCGGTGCTGGCGAAGGTTACCGCGCTGTTGTCGGTCAGCACATAAGTGTTGCCGATGTTGTCTTTTGCCTCCACGGGCGTGCCTGTGGCGGAATTGATCGTGGCGGAATTTTCGGTTTGCGTCACCGAAAAATTCGCGCCGGCCGCGCCTGTGATGACCACCTGATTATTTGCTTTCAGCTCAACCGTGCCGGTAAGCACTTTAAAGGAAATGTCAGCATCCAGATTGGTCGGGAGCGGATCGTTTTCCGTAAGCTCCATGATCACCTGACCGTTTTTGAGAATCTGAACAGTGCCGGTGATTGATGTGAATTCCAGACGGTTTTCACCGGCGGCGGACAACACTGTGCTGAGCCCCAGCATCGCCGCGAATATAATAGTTGTTTTCCGCATTATTTTTCCCCTCCAAGAGTCTGAATATTCCCTTATGCAAATATACTACATTTTTGTTTTTGTTTATGCAACTGTTGCGGGCTTGTAACTTTTGTCACAAGCCGGCAGGCTCAATAAACTTTTTCTGCACCCAGCCTTTAACGCCTTCTTTCTTCAGGCCGACTTCGGCCCAGCCATCGGTTTCGGACAGCACTTCCAGCACATGGCCTTCCGGCACCGTGGCGGCGGCTGTAAAATTTTCACCGGGGCCGGTACGGATTTCGGCTATCCCGTCAATTACCACCGCCGGGTTTTGCAGATCGGCCTGTTTGCGGGCGTAGGCCCAGCCGCCGAAAACAAGCGCCAGCACGGCCGACGACATGGTTATGCCGCGCAGGTATTTTCGCATTGCCGGCGCGGCGGTCATCGCTGCCAGAAACAAAAGCGTAAGCCACAGGCAGACCACGGTCAGCCCCTTCAGTTCGATGGCTGAAAAATAGTGAAACAGCACGAATATTCCTTCCGGCATTCCCTCCGGGATCAGTTTTCCGCCCGTTGTGTTGAGCGCGAATGCCAGATTATGCCGTATGTCCGCATTCCGCGGCAGCAGTTCAAAAGCGCGGTAATAATTGGCGACGCCCCGGCCCGTTCTGGCGGTTTTGTAATAGGCGTTTCCCAGATTGTAGTAGTGAAACGGATTGTGCGGTTCCTGCCGCGCCATCTCGCGGTAGAGCGAAATGGCTTCCTCGAAATTTCCGCTCCGGTATTCGCGGTCGGCCTGTTCCGACATCGTTTCCGCTCGCGCCACCGCCGCCGCGCAGGCGGCGACCAGCAGCGCCGCGGTTACACATTTGCCGAAATTCATTTTTTCAACTCCTTTTCAAGCTGTTCCAGCAGCGTTAGCATCCGTACGGAAATTGGTTCCTGCGTCCCTTCTACGGTCTGGCCCGAGCCGGGCGCAAAGCGGATCTGTTCCAGTTCGTCCTGAAAGGATTCGAGTTCGTCAAGCAGTTCCTTCCGCACGGCCGGGAATTTTTCTTTTATTAACGCCAGCGTCTGCCGGAATGTCTTGCCGCCCAGAGGGCAGTTGAGTTTGTTGCACAGATAGTCGTCCAGCGCGTCGGAAAGAATTTCCACCGCATCTATCGGGCGGCTCTGCATAAACAGGGTTTCACTGTTTTTCACGGCCTGCCGCGCGCTGGACAGCGCTTTTTTGCGCCGCAGCCTGCTTTCATCCGTTTTGCCGCCCTTTAAAAGTCTTATGCCGGCGGCCAGCAGCAGCAGCGCCGCCGGGAGCGCGGTTTTGGAAGTGTTTTCCGCCGATTTCGTGAGAAATGCCGTAAACAGCGACGGCGCGCCGTTCCTTATATAAGCGACATCTTCCGCTATCGTTTTCACGCCCGGCCCTTGCTGCCGGTTGTTGCCGGTGAAAAAAACCTGGTTGGCGTCGGGGCTGGCTGTGCCCTGTTCAACTGTCAGTTGAATGGGCGCGGTCTGGACGGTTTCATAACGCCGCGTGGAAGTGTTGAAATAAGACAGCGTTATCGGCGGTATGGTCTGCGGGCCGGACATGCGCGGAATGATCACCGTCTTGAAAGTTTTTTTGCCCTGCACGGAATCATTGACTTTTGATATGTCGAGCGAGGTTACCAGATCGTAGGTTTTAAAAGCGTTCATTTTCGGCAATTGCGGCGGCACGATGGATTTAATATTGCCCACCCCTTCAACCGTTATGGCAAGGTTTGCCGCTTCGCCTACTTTCAACTGGCGCCGGTCCACCGCGCTTTTCATGCTGCAGGAGCCCGCCAACCCGCTGAAATCAGCCGGCTTGCCGGATTCCGGGAACGGTATTATTTCAACCGAGATCGGTTTGGTTCTGGCGATCTGAGCCGCCCGCCCCATATTGCCGGCTATGAAATTCTGCAGGAAGTTCGGGGAGAACGGGTCGAGATCTTCCGCCGCGCGCACCTGATACCGCACTTGAGCCGGTGTTATCTGCGTGGTGCCCGGCGTGGCTCCGAACAGCGCGGTTTTGATTTCGGTATAGGCGTAGGTGCGGCCGTCTATAACTTCCTCGCCGGACCGCATCGGCGGCAGGTCTTCCGCCAGGAAACTTTTTGTTTCGGGCGGAGTGTATTCGGGGTTCCCCAGCAGCTGCACCGATGTGTAGAACCGCACCGTAAGCGTGATCTGTTCGTTCACATAAGCCTGCTTTTTGTTGACAAAGGCTTTCACCAGAACCGAGTCGTCCTGACTGTCCGGTTCGGTCTGGACCGTGTCTGCGCGCTGGCGCGCCGGCTGGGAGCGGCGCTGCCTTGAATATTGCGGACTGCTGTTGCCCTGGCCTGACGCTGGCGGTATCACTTTTACTTCGATTGGCGGCGTGGTGAACGTGCCTCCGCCCGTGACGATCCTGATTTCCCCGATCGTAGCCTGCCCCACAAAGCGCGGCACCAGCGTGTAACTGTACACCAGCGAACTGGAAATCGAGCCGTTGATTATGGCGATATTCTGGCTTTGCCCGGAACTGTAGGCGCTGAAATTCGGAAGCGAGGGCAGTATCGGGTCTTTCACTTCGCCGCTTGCTCCTTCAATGCGAACCTGAAGAGAGAGCGAGTCGTCTAGGGAAACCACTTTTTTGTTAACGGTGGCGGTCACCGTGGCCGCGCACGCGCAAGCGGCGAAAAATAAACATATGGCCGCCGCTCCCGTCGTTGTTTGTAGAAATCTTTTTTGTCTGGACATTATATTCCCGCCGATAATATTATAGCTAAATTGTCACCAGTCTTTTCCGCTGGCCGGAGGCGGCATGGCGGGCCGCCCTCGCAGCCGCTGAATCTGGTCTTTCTGGTTCTGGCCTTCTTTTTCCTGCGCCATCTGCATTATGCGGTCTGCGTCCGATTTGGGCAATGCGGATTTCGGCTGTTCCTCGCCGTCTTCGTTCCTGTCGCCTTTGTCTTTGTCCTTGTCGTCTTTATTTTTGTCCTTATCGTCCTTGCCTTTGTTTTTATCCTTGTCCTGTTTGTCTTTGTCGCCTCCGTCACCGTTTTTATTCTGGTCCTGTCCGCCCTTGTCATCTTTCTTGTCCTGATTGTCGCCTCCTCCCCCGTTTTTGTCCTTGTTTTTATCCTTGTCCTGATCTTCGTTCTGTTTGTCCTTGTCCTTCTGGGGATTCTGCTGCTGTTTTTTCAGGGCAAGCTGGAGGTTGTAAAGAGTTTTATTGTCCCCCGGCCTCAGTTTCAGGGATTGTTTATAGCTTTTTACGGCGTCCTTGAATTTGTTTTCCGAATAATAAGCGTTGCCGAGATTGAAATACGAATCCGCGCCCAGTTCCTTGTTCTTGGCGGTTGTTCCGAAACTTTTTTCGGCTTCCTGCAGTTTGCCGAGCCGGTAAAGCGCGGCGCCGGAATTGAACAGCGCAGTCGTGTTATCCGGGTTTTTTTCCAGCGCCGCGGAATATTGTTTCAGCGCGCCGGCGTAATCTTCGCTGGCGTAAGCCGAATTGCCTTTGCGGATGGTAAGGTTCTGTTTGCTCATGGCGGGTGTTGCCTGCCCGGCCAGAATAAACAGCATTGTCAGCAGCAAGACTCTCATTTTGTCCGCCTCCCGCCGTTTTTCCTGGCGGATTTCGCCAGCGGTTTTTCCGGCACGAGCATTTCCGCCAGCAGCAGCAGTATCGCCATGAGCAGCGGGAGCTGGTAGCGGTTTTTGTACTGCACGCGGGTTTTGCCTTTCCATTTTGACCGGGCCATATCTTTCAGAAAGTCCGCCAGTTTGGCCGACACTTCCTCCGGCCCCGTATACCGTGTGTAAGCCCCCCCTGTTTCGGAGGCGATTTTAAGCAGGGTTTTTTCATCCAGCTTCGTCACCACCGTACGGCCGGCGGAATCTTTTTTGTAATCGGGCGCGCCGTTGGCGTTGACCGGGATCAGGTCGCCTTCCGGGTTGCCTATTCCGATGGCGAAAACCGCTATGCTGTTTTCCTTGGCGGCTTTGATCGCGCTGTCGAGCTCTGTTTCATGGTTTTCCCCGTCAGTCAGCAGAATGAGCGCCTTCTTGCCGGGATAGGGGCTTAGCATGCCGGCGGTCAGCTTCAGCGCGCTGCCTATGTCGGTGCCGCGCATCGGGATAATCTCGGTCGAGAGCATTTCCACAAAATAACCCAGCGCCAGATCGTCGGTAGTGATCGGGCACTGGATGAACGCCTTGCCCGCGAAAGCCACTATGCCCAGGCGATAGCCTTTGCAGTCGCTTATGAGGATCTTGAGCATCTGTTTGGCGTTTTCCAGCCGGTTCGGCTTCAGATCCTGCGCGAGCATGGAGGTGGACGTGTCAACGGCAATGACCGCGTGCGCGATTTCCGTTTCGCTTTCCTTCAGTTCCACGCCCCATTGCGGCCCGGCCCACGCAAGAAACAGAAACCCCAGCGCGCATAAAAACAGTATCGTTTTCGCGCGGCGCCGCGGTTCGGTGCCGGGAGTCACCAGCTGGGAATACATTGCGGTCAGGCGCAGCTTGCGCAGCACGCCCGCCCGGTACCGCCCCGCATAGATGAGCGCGCCAAACACGCCGCCGGCCGCCAGCAGCAGCCACAGAAAAACCATGGGATCGCGGAATAACTGCATCAGGGTATCCTCAAAAACAGCGTGCGCACCAGCATGAATTCGCAGAACAGGAGCAGTATCGCCGGCAGCAGAAAATACATGTATTTGTCGAAATAGGTGACCGACACCTGATTCTTGAACTCGGTTTTTTCCTGCTTGTCAATGTTGTCGTAAATCCGTTCCAGTTCCGCGCGGTTGCGCGCGTGAAAAAATTCGCCGCCGGTAACACGGGCTATTTCGGACAGCGTGGCCCGGTCAAGCGTGTCTTCCTGCATACCGATGCGCGCGCCGCGGGTGGCTTCTTCGCTGGCGGTGCCGATCGTGTAAATTTTTATGCCGTAGCTCGCGGCGGCTTTCGCGGCGAGCACGGGGTCGGTTATGATGCCGCTGTTGGACCGGCCGTCAGTCAGCAGCACCATGATCTTGGTTTTCGCGGCGGAATTTTTGAGATGGTTGGCCGCGGTGGCGATGGCGTCGCCTATCGCGGTCCCGTCCGAAAAAGTCATCCCGATCCGCACCTGGCTGAGAAATTCCTCCAGCGAACTGTAATCGTTGGTCAGCGGACACTGCAGCATAGCGTTGACGGCGAACACCACTATTCCGATCCGGTCGCTTTTGCGTTTCTGTATGAATTCCAGAGCAGCCTGTTTCGCCGCTTCTATCCGGTTGGGCGGAAAATCGTTGGCCTGCATGCTGGACGAAGTGTCTATGCACAGCATGATGTCCACGCCCGCGGTGGGCGGCAGCACTTTTTTCTGCACCAGCTGGGGGCGCGCCAGCGCCAGGCATAAAAGCACCAGCGCCGCCGCTCTGAGCAGATACGGCACCAGCCCCGCCAGCTCTACCCGGAGGCACCGCTCCGGCCTCATTTTCGGAGGCATGCTCAGCCGTATTGAGGTATGCTGGTCGTAAATGGCCATGCGCGAAAACAGTATTATCACGCAGATCGGAATGAGCAGCAATAACCAGTACAGTCCGCCGAAAGTCATCTTCCGCCTCCCGGGCCGGGCCGGGCGGGCTTGCCCGCGGTTTTGCGCCTGAGCGCTTCCGCCACGTCGGCAAACTCAGCGTCTTCGTCCGGTATCACAAGCACCTCGTCTTCCGAGCCGGGCTTAGGACGGGGCGTGGTGTCCTCGATGACGGCGCGCAGTACGGCCACGTCTTTGTCGCGGGCGGCGGTGTCGGGCGAAACTTTCGCGAATTTCACCAGATCGCAGGAGGACATGAACCGCCTCACCGCTGTCACCACCAGTTTGTCCAGATCCTTGCGGCCCAGCAGGCGCAGCAGTTCATAGGTGGTCAGTTTGGTTGTGTCCATGCCGTAGCGCGCGTCAATATATTTGCGCGCGATGCCGGCCAGATCCTCATAAAACTCTCTGGTCCTGCCCGCTTCCCATACGCCGGATCCGACCAGCCTGTCAATCTCCTCGTTAATCCGCACTTCCAGCGGACGCATGTCTTTTTTCTGTTCCGCGCCCGGCGGCAGGTTTTTCTTTTTCAGGCGTCGGCGGATATACCAGCCCGCCGCGGCCGCGAGCAGCAGAACAAGCAGAAGCAGCAGCCAGTTGAACGGTTTGACCGGGCCGACGATATCGAAAATTTTTCCTTTGTTAAGATCGGTTTTGATGACCGGCGCTACCGTCATGGGCAATGGCGGGCTGGTGAAATTGGCGCTGTTGCCCACCCCGTCCACCGCTTTCCACGACAGCGGCGGCAGCTGCGTTTCGCCCAGCGTGAACGGGACGACGGTTAGCGTTACGCTTTCCTTCACCAGATTATCCGCCAGCATGGTGTTGGCGGAGGTTTTGACCGACTGGATTTCAAAGTCGCCCTCTTCCGTCAGCGATGAGGAGTCCAGCCGGACTTCGAACCCGGTGGCGTGCATGATTTCCATCGGTATTTCCAGCGGCTGGGCAAGCACGGCGGCGCGGGTCGCTTTCTCCACCTGAAAAGACACGCTTTGCGCGCCCGCCCGGACGGGCAGGGCGAGCAGAACCACCATAAACGCAAGCGCGGTTTTGCCGTTCATGAGCGTTTGTTTTTCCTCGCGCGGTTTTTAAAATACGCCACTACCGGTTCCGTGACCGGCACGGTGGTGCGGATATCAATGCAGTCGGCGCCGACCGACTGGAAGAGATGATCGGCTTCGTCGTGATTCCTGAACCGGCAGATTTTATGCCGGTCGCGGAACCGCCGGTTGGACAGATCATAAGTCGCTATTTTCCCCGTTTCCGGGTCTTCCGCCTCGATCAGCACCGGCAGGTTCGGCAGTTTTTCTTCCAGCGGATCCTCGATCCGCACGGGTATGAAATCGTGTTTCCGGGCCGCCAGCTTGAGCGGAATGGCATAGCCCGAGTCCATGAAATCGGAAATCATGATCAGTATGCCCCGCCGCTTGAATACCCGGTTGATATGGGTGAGCATGCCGGTGAGGTCGGTTTTTTTGCTTTTCGGCTCGAACGCCAGCAGTTCGCGCACCAGCCGCAGGGCGTGCAGGCGGCCTTTGCGGGGCGGGATGTACAGTTCCGTCTGGTCGGAATAAAGCAGCAGGCCCACTTTGTCGTTGTTTTTCAGGGCGGAAAACGCGAAGACCGCCGCCAGTTCCGCCACCACTTCGCTTTTCAGGCGCGAGTGCGAGCCGAAATACTGCGAGCCGGACACGTCGCACGCCAGCATCAGCGTCAGTTCGCGTTCTTCCATGAACCGTTTTATGAAAGGTTTTCCCAGCCGGGCGGTTACGTTCCAGTCAATGGAGCGGATATCGTCGCCGGGCGTGTATTCCCGCACTTCGGCGAATTCCATGCCCTGGCCCTTGAATACGCTCAGATATTCGCCGGCAAAGGTTTCCGCCACCAGTTTGCTGGTGGTGATTTCTATCTGGCGGACGCGTTTGAGTATTTCAGAGGGCTGCATCGCGGGGTTCCGTTCCTCGGCCGGTTACGGCACGTCCACCGCTTCGAAAAGCATCTGGATGATGTCGGACTGCTTGACGTTTTCAGCTTCCGCTTCATAAGTCAGCAGAATGCGGTGGCGCAGCACGTCCGCGCCGATGGCTTTCACGTCTTCGGGCGTCACATAGCCGCGGCCGTCAAGAAAGGCGAAGGCTTTTGCCGCGACAGTCAGGAAAATCGTGGCGCGGGGGCTGGCGCCGTAGCGAATCCACGATTTGATTTTTTCCAGCCGGTAATTTTCCGGCGTGCGCGTGGCAAATACCAGATCCACGATATAGGTCTTGATTTTGTCGTCCACATAAATAGCGTCCACCACCGACCGCGCCGACAGGATATTCTCCGGGTTGATGCTTCCGCTTACTTTGGGAATGACGTTGTGCGACATCCGGTCAAGAATCTCTTTCTCGTCGTTTTTCGTGGGATAGGTCACGTCGAGCTTGAGCATGAACCGGTCCACCTGGGCTTCCGGCAGCGGATAGGTGCCTTCCTGCTCGATCGGGTTTTGCGTGGCGAGCACCATGAAAAGAGAAGGGAGCCGGTAGGTGCTGTCGCCTATGGTCACCTGCCGTTCCTGCATGGCTTCGAGCAGCGCGCTCTGCACTTTGGCGGGCGCGCGGTTGATTTCGTCGGCCAGCACCATGTTGGCGAAAATCGGGCCTTTCTTGGGCGCGAACGAACCCTCTTTCGGGTTGAAAATCAGGGTGCCCGTGATATCGGCGGGCAGCAGGTCGGGCGTGAACTGGATCCGGTTGAAACTCGCCGAGATGCTTTCCGACATGGTTTTTACGGCCAGCGTTTTTGCCAGGCCGGGCACGCCTTCGATAAGCACATGTCCGTTGCCGAGCAGGGAAACGAACATCTTGTCAATAAGTTCGTCCTGCCCCACGATAACCTTGTTGATTTCGCGGCGCAGGTCCTGCAGAAAAAGGCTTTCCTCTTTTACCCGTTTGTTGATTTCGCGCACATCCATTTCCATAATCTATACCTCGTTTGGCGTTGACTCGAATTCGCTTTCAGGTTCTGCCTGCCTGCGCGGACGCAATATCGCATGGCGATCGGGCAATATTATCGCGCGAACCGCTTCTGCCGCGGCAGTTTCGGGCGGGTTTTCACCGCTGCCGGCGCGGCCGGCGGCGCCGGCCGGAAAATTAACGCCCAGGCAAGACGTTTTCATGCCATTTCCCGAAGTCTGCGTATAGCAGGCAGGCACTATAAAATTTAGCAATTTTGTTAACGCAACTTCAATAGCTGCGGCCGGGGTGATTTGCGGGCGGAAACGGTATTTTTCAAACCGCGTTTATTACGGCCCGATATTGTTATATAATACCCAAGTAAACATCCGCAATTATGCCTACAGAAGACAAGAATTCTTTTCCGGACGGGCAAGCGTCCGTTCCCGCCAGCCGCGCTACCCTTTCCCTGCATGTCAGCGGAGGCGCGCCGGAACCGGCTGTCACTCCGCTTGAGCAGACGGTGGTTCCCGGCCCGGAAATTGACACGGACGGATTGCCGGAGGAGGCCGGGCCTCTTCTCGCCAGCTTTTCCGAACGGTTTGTGGCGTATGTAATAGACGCGCTGCCGTTTTTTGTGCTGTGTTACGCCTCGCTTTACCATATGGCCAGAACGGGGGCGGTGACGCTGTCGCTGGGCCTGCTCCTTAAATGGAACCTGTTCTGGATAGGGTTTTACTGGCTGTATGTGACGGTTTTTACCGCGGGCGGACGCGTTACCGTCGGCAAGGCGATTATGGGCCTGCGCGTGCGAGACGCTTCCGGCGGAGATATCTCCCTGTTCCGGGCCGGTGTGCGCACTTTCGGATATTTTATCAGTAGTGCCGTGTTTTATCTGGGCTATATCCTCGCGTTTTTTACCGGCTATGCGCTGCATGATCATCTGGTGGGCACTTATGTGGAGCGGGTCAGGCCGCGTTCCGCTGCCGGTTCGGTGGTTACGGTGCTGTTGAGCTGGGCGTTTTTTTCCGTGTTTTTTTATTCATGGATTTATGGCACGTTCCTGAGAACTTCTCCCGACTCGCAAATTCTGATTGACAAGGCTCAGAACGGACTCTACGGGCTGGCCCGGCTTGAGGCATTGCATAAGGATAAATACGGCTACTATACCAACAGCCTCGGCCGGCTGGCCGCTTTAACCGGCGATCCGGCGCGTTTTAAAAAGGATTTGATGCAGGTGTACCGGGAAAACGGATTTGTTCTGTCCGGCGACAAGGAAGTTTTTGAGATTTCCGCGCGCGCGCTGGATTTCAAAGGCACGCGTGTGAAGCTGGCCGGTCCGCCGGAGCCCGTGCGCGCTTATTATAAAAAGAAAGACTACGAGAAATATATTTCCCACTGACGTGCGTAGCCGGGCCGAAAGCGCCGGGCGCAAAATGCCGACTGCCGTTCGGTCGCGCGGCGTGGCGGAGTTTATGTATATTGGCTGGCAGCAGGTGGCATCCGGTGTTATAAAAAAACGCTCCCGGTTTATAAACCGGGAGCGTTTTTTTTTAATACTGCGGCCGAAGCCGGGGTATCAGGGTTCCGGCACCGTCGAATTTTCATTGCTGTGCTGGCAGTTGATGCAGTATCTGGCAAACGGCATCGCATGCAGGCGTTTTTTGGGAATGACGCACCGGCAGCCTTCGCAGATCCCGTAAGAGCCGAGCTTGATGCGGCGCAGGGCGGCTTCTATCTGGTCCACCGTGACATGGTCGTTATCGGTGATTTCAAAGAACAGCTCCTTGTCCAGGTTCTGGGTCGCCACGTCAATAGGGTCGCCCACTTCCGCGTCTGGCATGTCGAAAGTTTTTTTGTCCGCTATGCGGCGCAGCACTTCATCGCGCATTGCGGTAAGTGTTGTTTTAACGGCCGCCAGCTCCGAAGGAGTGAGCTCGGCCGGTTTGACCGTTTTGATGATCACCGGAGCAAGCGTTTCCTCATCTTTATGATAGGTCGGCAGCGGCATTGACTTGAAATGGAGCGGTATTTTGGGCTTGGCCGAAACCGTCACGGTTCTGTGCTGCTTTGCCGGCTTGACCGGCTTGAGTCTGGCGGGCGCTTTTTTTATGACCGGTTTGGGCGCGGTTTTTTCCGCCCGATGCCTCACCGGCGACTGTTTAGCCGGCTGATTTTTTATCGCCTGTTTCTTTACTGCGTGTTTAACGGCTGTTTTTGCGGCGGGTTTTTTCATTGTATGTTTTTTCGCGGTGTCGGACTTGGCGGCATGTTTTTTCTTCGCCTGTTTTTTCACGGAGGCAGGTTTGGCGGCGTGTTTTTTCGCCGCCGCTTTATGCTGCGCCCGTTTTTTCGCCGGGTTTTTTTTCGAGGCGGCGGGTTTGGCTGAAATCAGTTTCTTTTTAGTTTTCCCGGCAGGTTTCAACGCCGGTTTTTTTACGGGTTTCTTTTTCCCTTTCATGAATATTTCCCTCCAGACTTACCCCCCGCTTGCTTGACCGGGTTGTGAGTTGTGCCTAAAACTATTGCCTGCGTCTGTTTCCGGCGCGTTCCCGCTCTGCGGGAACGCTGATCCTGAAAACTTTGCCGCGCCCGCTTTTCCGGCGCCGGCGGTTTTTCCTGCAGACGTGCTTTTCTTCAAAAAAACATCAACCATTCTACTATTAATCGTCGAACGACGCAATCTGCTCCACTTCATTGAATATGCTGCGGTCCCTGCGCTGGAATACCGGCGTCCAGAGCGGGAAATCGAAACTTAGCGAAAAACGGTGCGTGCTGCCGAGTTCGCCCATCGGCACATACGCATAGTCAAGATTGAAAAACTGCATGCCCAGCCCGATGCCCATGCTTATGCCGCTGGTGCCGCCGGTGATGCCCAGCTGCTGGGTATTGACTCCGGCGCGCAGGCCCAGCCGCGTTTTATCGTAAGGCTTCATGTTATATTCCGCTCCGATCATCCCGTAAGGCGAGTTGCCGCGCGGCACCATTACATCAGCGCTCACCAGCAGTTCGGGAAACGGCGAAATGGAGCCGCCCAGCTTGAAACTGGTCGGCAGCGGGCTGCGTTCCTGGTCAAATTTCGGGCCGGTGCCCAGATTCTGGAGCATAAAGGCCAGCCGGTAAGGTATGCTGGAAAAATAGTAGCCCATAACGCCCAGATCAAACGCCACGCCCGCCGCCTGTTCCACTATCCTGGTGGTATAATACTTGGCGGTGATGCCCATGGAAATATCCAGATCCCGGTCCGACAGCTCCTGTATGCCCCGGCTGTACGCCAGCGCGAACACCTGGTCGCGGGGCGTGAACGTCTCGCCAGAATAAGTGCCTTCCACATCGGTTTTTTTAATCTTGCCCAGATCGGTCATCATTATCGAGCAGGCCAGCACGGAATAAGTGTTGAGCCGGTGTGCGTAAGCGGCATACTGGTAATTGATGTCGGCCAGATAGGACGCCTGCATGAACGTGGCCGACATCCGGTTGATCTGCACAAGGCCCGCCGGGTTCCAGTAAATCGCCGAAGCGTTTTCCGCAACCGCGGTGTAGGCGCCGCCCATGCCCATCGCTCTGCCGCCAACTCCCAGATTCAAAAAGTCCGCGCCGGTGGTGCCCACAGCCTGGCTGTTAAAGGCCACCGCGCCCGCCGGCGGAGCAACGCCTATCGCCGCAAGCAGGAACGCCGTTAACAACCCCGCCGTTTTTTTTGCAATTTTCGCTGTTTTCGATTTATTAATCATTTTATTCACGTTTTGCCCGGTACGGCCGTTTAGCGTTCAACCCCAACTTTAAAAACCTTGGTCTGGCCGGCGCCTTCCACGACCGCCAGATAAACACCGCTGGCGACTTTGTTCCCTGACGAGTTTTTCCCCTCCCATACAAGCGGGCCTGCCGAATTCTTCGAACCGTCCCACACCTTCTCGCCGCTGAGCGTGTAGATCCGCACGGCGGTGCTTGTCGGCAGATTGGAGAATGTAACGAACCCGTTGCCCCTGTTCGGATAGAACGGATTGGGATAGATAAACACGTTTTCAAGATCCGTGGCGGCGGTGACCGTCATCAGCTGGAAATACGAGAAGTGGTTTAGCGTAGCGGTTACCCTTCGCGTTCCGCTGGGCGCCACCGTGGTCTGAAGCGGCATGCATTCATGCGTTTTTTCATTGTAACGGGCCAGCACCAGCTTGGTCCTGTCCACGCCGGACAGCTCGGACGAGGTGTAATTGAAGTCGAAGACGACAGGCACCTGCGGCTGCAAACCGCCGCTGGTCAGCATCTTGAATGTTATCACCGGCATCCCCGCGGACGGACACAGATTGGTTGTAGCGTCTTCCGCTATGGAAATTTCGGTCGAGGGGCTGGCGAAACTCGCCGCCGGTATTGTCAGCGTTACGTTTCTGCCCGTGGGCAGCGTGCCGGTTATCGTGCCTGCGCCTGAAAAACCCGCCACCGCGCCCGTTGAAGTTCCCAGCGGGCCGGCTTGTGTCACTATGTATTCCGGGTACATCGGCACCGTGGCCGAATAGTTTTTGGAGTCTGTGATCAGGGAGTTGTTCTTCGCGCCCAGATAGAAATAATAGCTGGTCTGGGTCCATAAACCGGACAGCGTCATTTCCGCCGCCGTGAATTTGTCGTCGAACGAAACCAGCGTGGCCGGCGAGGAATTGTCCGGCCAGGTGGAATAGGAGAGCTGGTAATAGGTTCCGGCGGCATTGCCGTTGGTGTTCCATGAGAGCGTGACGCCCGATGCCGTGACGTTCGTAGGCACGAAATTCGTCGGGGCGGCGGGGCTGGTGTATTTCGGAGCGGTTGAAAGCAGAACGTAGCTGCTGTTAATGTTGTCGCCGTTTATGGCGCAAACCGCCACATAATAGGATGTGCTGGGCGTGAGTCCGCTGAAAATGCCCGACATATACGGCTGCGCCGCATTCTGCGTTACCGTAACCGAGGCCAGCGCCGTTCCGAATGTGCTTGAGGTGGACAGGAGCGCGGAGTATACTGTGCCGGACGGATTGCTCTGCCCCAGCCAGTAAGCGGTTATGGAGTCTGTGCTGGCTATCATTGTCTGCGAGATATTGCCGTACGGAGCGGGTATGTCGGTCAGGGTGTATACCGTGGGCGACTGCGTGAACTCGCTGAAAATACTTGTCCCGTTAAGCGCCCGGACCTTCATTGAATAGGCGGTGTTTGTGGACAGGCCCACCATAGTATAGGAAGGAGTGGTTTTGGTGCTTTGGGCTACGACCCCTACAAGCTCGTTTTCTGGTGTCGAGTATACCTCGTAAGTCGAGGCCGTGTCGGTTGTCTGCCAGGACCAGCGTATTGTGGTCGTGCCGTTCGCCACGCCCTGAACGGAGGATGGCGAGGTGATCGTAACCGTTGACGGGCAGACTACTGTCCCGCCGCAGTTGAAATCGGTGTTTTCCGCGCTGCCGTTGCGGGCGCGGACCCTGAAGAAATATTCCGTGCCGGCCGCGAGATTCGGCACCGTGACCGTGTTTGTGGTCAGCGACGTTGAAAACGGCACGGGTGTGGACACGTTGGCGGAAAACTCGTCATTCGTTGCCATGGAAACTTCATACTGGGTTGATTCCGAGTTGCTGTTTGCGGCCCACGAGAGCGATACCGTGCTGAAAGTGGCCGAACTGATCGTCAGGTCCAGCGGCGGATTCGCGTAAGTGTAATAGGTGGCGGATTTGACGAAAGTGCCCGACCGCGTCAGGTTGAACGGCGCTATCTGCACGCCAACCCGGGTGTTGGGGCCCAGGCCGCGCAGAATGTAGTTCACGCTGGTGTCGGCCGCGCTGTAGGCGACGGTGGCGAAAAAGACGTTGTTGGTGGTGGAACGCACCTCAAAGCCTTCGGTGTCGGAAAATTCGTTCAGCGTCCAGGTCCAGTTCCATGAAACAGTATTCGTGGTTTTCCCGACATAGGAAACGGTGTTGACTTCGCCGCCCGGCCGGGGTTTGCTGACGAAAGTGCTGACGCCGTCCGAAAAAAGCGAATTGTTCGCCACCCGCATCTGATACCAGCCGTAGGGCAGTATCGGCATCCCGAATGTTATGGAGGACCGCACCAGGTTCCAGTTGCCGATATTGGCGTTGCTGGTGGAGAAAACCACCGTGCTCAGGTCAAGCATCCAGCCGCTCGGGTTATCCATCATATAGACGTATACCCGCGGATGTGAGTGATAACTGTTCTGTCCGCCGGACCCGCCGCCGGACCCTTCGCTTATGCCGGCAAAATTTGTCGCGCCGCTCTGCAGCGTAACCGAAGCGCCGCGCGACACAATGCTCTGGTCCAGCGTGATCTTGGAGGGCTGGCGCAGGCTGTTCAGCGGCGAGGCCGCGGCGTTGGAATCTTCCGCGTCAGGCCAGGGCATGAAATACCGGTACTGAGTGGTGCCGATATATTTGGAGCCGTCATAGCCGCCGATCGCCATTACCATGCCGCTGGACGTTATCACGGACGTGTGATAACCGCGGCTGAGGTCGTTGCCGATATGTGTCCAGGTGCTGAAATCGGCGTTGAAGAGCTCTTCGTAAGGCACGGTCTGTTTCAGGCCGGTCACGCCGCCGAGCACGAGCACTTTGCCGTTGGGAAGCAGAGTGGCGGTATGGTTCTGACGGCCGAAAATCATTTCCTGGCCAGTGGCGTAGATACTGTAGAGATTGTCAGCGCCCATCGTCCAGGATGCGATATCTCCCGAACCGTCCAGCGTAGCCACTTCGGTGGTCGGGGCAGAGCGGGCGCCTCCGTCCGAGATGTTCTGCCAGCGTATTTCCCCGGCGCCGTTATTGCCGCCGATGATGGCCACGCGGCCGTCGCGCAGAAGAGTGGCGGTGTGCGAGTGGCGTTTCTGGTTGAGCGCCGGCGCGGCCTGCACGGTGAAGGTGCCGTCATCGTGGACAACGACGACCTCGCAGGAGTTGAGCGTTCCCTGCGTGCCGTTCACGCCGCCGCAGATAAGGATATTTCCGTTATGCATGAGCGTGGCGCTGTTCTGTGCCCGTTTGGTGGTCAGGGTTGTGGCCAGTGCGGTCCATTGCGAAGTCACCGGGTTGTAAAGCTCCATGCTGTCGAGATACTGCGAATTGGAATAACCGCCAATCACGAGAATATTGCCGCCATATAAGCCCTTGGGCACCATGATTGCGGAATGGGATTGCCGGGCCGTGTTAAGCGGCGAGGTTTCCACCCAGGCGTTTTCGGAAGGATAATAAATTTCAGCCGAGGTTATTGAGCCCGAGGTCACGCCCTGCGTATAGCCGCCCGTTACCAGGATGTTGCCGTTGGGCAGCATGGTGGCGGTATGGTTGGAGCGTGAATAAGTCATTGTTCCCGCGCTTACCCAGGAACTGCTGCTGCCGAGCGCCGGGTCAAGTATCTCCGCCGAAGCCAGAGTCGAGGTTCCGTCAGTGCCGCCCGCCACGAGGATTTTGCCGTTGGCGAGTATGTTTGCTGTATGCTGGCCCCGGCTTGCGCTGAGCGCCGGGCCGTTGTTCCATGATTGCGAGTGCGTGATGATCGAGTGCACTCTTCTGTTCGCGATAATGGTGTCGCAGTCGGCCCATTCCTCGAACCAGGACGGAGTGGGCGCAAGTGTCGTTCCTGTGCGGTTGCAGTCCTGTCCGCCCCAGGTCACATTATCGGATGCCGGAGTGAGCATCGCGGCCTGGTTGAAAATCGGGTTCACTACCGGTTTTCCTTCAGGTGTTACATCGGCGAAAGCGCTATAGTTCAGGCCCCAGTTTCCGGACGACGGGCTGTAATCGAACGTGTCTGCGAAAATAAACTCTTTTACCGCGCAGGTGGCGACGGCTGTTTCATATGAAAGAGAGCGCACGCTCATGGGGCTGGCGGAGTATTGCACGGTCAGCTCGCCGGATTCCGCATAGAAACCGCCATGGTCTCCCACCGGGGCCGAGGAGTCGCTTTCATTATATACCGAGCCTATATCCAGCGTTATCAGAAACGGAACGTTTGCGTAGGGTGATTCAAGAACGGTCGGCGGCTGCACGCTTACCGGCAGATTGACGGCAAAGCCTTCGCCGGAGGTTGTGGTATACCGCACCACCAGCGATTCCTGATTGGTCATTACCAGCGTGTTGATCCAGGCATAGGCGGTTATGATTTTGGTCTGTCCCTGCGGCGCGGCGGAATAGATATATTCGGCGGGGTCAATAATTACCTGCCCGTATATGGTGGCGGTAGTGCCTGCGACAACAAGGCCTTCTCCGCCGGGCCCTATTTCTTCAGTCAATGTGAAAGTTGCGGTGGAGATGGTGTTGGGAACGATCTGGCAGACCACATCGGGAAAATACGCGCTTCCGCTGTGAAGCGTAAGCGGAAATTCCCCGCGCAGTCTGCCGCCGTAAATGTCTTTCCCGGAAATATCGCTCATTGAATGATAGCCGGAAAGGGATTCGAAAGTCATGTAGTCCGGATTAGTATACAATTCGAAATCTTTTGCGACAACAGTGGCCGAGTCGAATATCACATAAGCGTCGGAGAAAGTGCCGGAAAACTCGGAACCCGCAGAAAAATTGGCGTCCATGATAAGCGAGAGCCGTGAAGTGGCCAGGTTAATCCGGACCGTGTTGGTCGAACCTGTTATCGGAGTGAATGCGACGGTGCTCTCCAGAACATTGAACGGGCCGGGCACATGCTGGTCCGCGAAATTGCCGTACCCGCCAAGCAATTGCGTTACGCCGGAGGCCATAAGCGTTGCCGTATGCGATGACACGCGGGCCGGCAGCGAGGCCGTGGGGACTATGGTGTTTGAAAGGGGATCGTATTTTTCCGCTTCATCAATGTAGCCCTGGGAACCGAGCACGCTTTCAAAACTGTCGTATTTGAATGTGTCATCTTTGCCGCCGGCTACGAGTACATAGCCGTCGTTGAGCGAAGTGGCGGTATGGAAAGCGCGGTGCCGGATCAGCGCCGGACCGGGGCTCCAGACATTGGTGTCGGGATCGTAAAGTTCCGTTGTTTCAATATAGCGCGAGCTCCCGTCCACATTCACGGCCCGGCCTCCAGCCACGAACACATGCCCGTTTTTAAGCAATGTGGCGGTATGTCCGTACCGCGGCGTTATCATCTGTCCGGTGTGTTCGAGCGTTATGATATCGCCGGTTACCGTCAACAGCAGACCGGTGGTTATCGGTTCGGTTTGATGGCTGCTGTTAAGTCCGCCGGTGATAAGGATTCTGCCGTCGCGCAGGAGCGTCGCGGTATGGGAGATGCGCCCGCCGTCTGGCAGCCCGGCGGGCAAGGTTTCGGTCAGAGAGTTTGTGACAGGGTCGAAAATGGCGATGCTGGTGGCTTTGTTCTCGCCGCCGGCTATAATCGCGCGCCCGTCCGGTATCAGCGTCACGGTATGGCTGCTGCGCTGGGCTATGGCCGAGGTTATGGCGGTGGTCATGGTGCTGGTGGTCATGTCGTACACCTGCACGGCGGAAATATAGACGCCGGTTCCGCTTCTGCCGCCTACTATAAGAATGTTGCCGTTCTGGAGCAGTGTCTGCGAGTGGCCTGACCGGGCGGTGAAAGCCGCTCCGAGCGCCGTGTCCGGCGCGCATACCGCTATGACGGAGATGATTGCCGCGAGCGCGGTTTTTTTCAGAATTTCATGAAATGGAATTATATGTTTCATTCAGTATCCACATTATGCGAAATATATTTTATTTGCCGCTGTGCACGGGTGTTCGCGTTATGGCGGCCCGCAGCAGCCGGCTTCAAGTCTATAGTTTAGCAAGAGCCACCCGCAAAATCAATATTAATATATAACTTTGGAAAACTCAACCCCGGTTTATCGTGATCAGACGGCGGCCGACTGCGCCGCGAAGCTGGTCTTGCGCGGCGGCTGTGCCGCAGGTATGGGGCAGTTTAACGTACTATCAGGACGGAGCCTTTCGTTCCGAGGATCGGCTGAAGCGGATCCGGCCGGATCTTGCCGTCCACGATGAAATTGTACTCATAGCGGCCGGGTGTGAGATAGAGTTCGGTTTCCCAGCGCTGGTGTCTTCGTGAGAGCGGGCGCGGAGTCCAGCTGGAAAATGTGCCGGAAACAAGCACCTGTCTGGCTTTGGGCATGCG